>MHSZ01000001.1:0-7780 GCA_001824745.1 Candidatus Terrybacteria bacterium RIFCSPLOWO2_01_FULL_58_14
TTTCCTCGACCAGAGATATGTCTCGCGCCGGTTCGGATCTAACGCGGACGCACGAAAAGGTTCAACGTGTTCACGGGTTCACCCCAGACAAGGCAAGAATCAAACGTGCGGCACCTGATTCTGCCGAACGCTTGTAATGAGTCGGGAGACTTCAGGTGTTGCGGGCTTTCCGAGAAGTTCGTGCGGTGTAGCGATCTGAAGCACACGGCCTCTATGAAAGACGCCGATCCTATCACAGAGGTCGAATGCATCTTGCATCGTGTGGATTACGAATATTGCCGTCGTACCGAAATGATCATTGAGCGTTCGAAGATACGGTAACACTTCGTCTTTCGTTGCTTCGTCTAAATTACTCAATGGTTCGTCGAGCAAAAGCAGTTTCGGCGATATCGCGAGAGCCCGCGCGAGCGCAACCCGTTGTTGTTGACCGCCGGAAAGTTCCCGAGGCATTCTCTGCATAAATTCTTGCGGCAACTGCATAGCCGAAAGAAGCGCTTCAACACGCGATTTTATTACTTGAACGGGCGCTTTTCGAATTTTCAGGCCGAATGCGATATTTTGTTCGACATTCAAATGGGGGAACAATCCGAAATCCTGAGGCACATAAGCGATTCCGCGCTGCTCCACTGATGTATGCGTAATCTCCTTTTCTTCGAGAAAGACCTTGCCTTGATCCGGAACGGTAATGCCTAGAATACACCGCAGAAGTGTTGTCTTGCCTGACCCCGACTCTCCAACGACACCGAAACGTTCTCTTTTTTTAACGGTGAAAGATACATCATCCAGTGCCGCTGCCTGTCCGTAGCGTTTTGTAAGACGCTCAACAGTAAGAAGATTTTCGCTCATACCCTTTTCGCGAGAGATTTAAAAGTAAGGATCGAAATCGTTGAAAAAACAACGAGGACTGCTGTTGCGGCGAGCGCGAGCAATGGCGCTTCCGCGCTCATCCGAGAAACGTATGTTGGAATAATCTCGGTCTTCCATGCGATAACGCCGGCAAAAATGAGCGTTCCGCCGAATTCTCCCATGGCGCGCGCGAACGTCAGCGAAAACCCCCCGAGGATATCGCGCAGCGAAAGGGGGATAAGAATGCGCCAAAGAAGCATTCCGGTTCCGGCTCCCAACGAACGGGCAATAATGGGAATATCTGACCGCTCAAGATCCCTAAATTTTCTTGTGATGAATCCGATTGCAAACGGCGAAGCAACGAAAAATTTTGCGATAAGAACGGCAGCAAATGTTCCGACAAGATTAATTGGTTTTCCGGAACCGAGGAGCACAAGATAGATCAATCCTTCCGCCACGGGCGGAAACGTTTGAGGCACATCAACGAGTACGGTTTCGATAAGCGTCGCCCCTTTCGGGCGGAGAAAGGCGAGCACGTAAGCGATCGCAATTGCAAAGGGAATTGCAAGAAGCGCAGACAAGATAGCAGTCGAAACGCTGATGACCAATGCGCCCCTGAAGCGCGAATCGGAAAAAAGCTGCGTGAGGAGTTGTGGTTCTAGAACCGGGCGGAATAAAGCATACAACAATGGCACGCTGAACCAAAGGACGAGCACGCTCGCGAGAATGATGAGGAGAAAAGACGTTTTATCCCGCATCGCCATTATTATATAACAGCGATGCCACTAGTGCTTCCTCCGCATCGAACCGCAGAAAGTCGCGATTAAAACGTAAACAAAAAAACGAAGCTCGTCGCTTCGCAGTTTTATGCCGTAACGCATCCTGGTCGCGCGCGCTACCCGGCCCGGTCACAGCTCATGGCAACCCGGGTCAGACTCGGAGATTTCCTACGGAATCCGACGCACCTCGGACTCTGAACTCATCGAGCTCCTCCGCGCCCCTCTTTGATGAACCGCTAGCGCTTCGCACGCATATTCCGCGTATGCATTTTGAGCCAAGCGGCGGCTTCGGGAAGATCGCGCTTGCCAACCGCGACATCCAACACAAAGGCCTCGACTTCCTCGTTCGTCGCAGTAAGTTCGTACCCGTTAAGGAAAAGAAAACGCGCCGCTGCAACAACGGCGGTTCGCTTATTTCCGTCGACGAACGCGTGGCGGCGCGCGATGGAGTCAACATAGGCTGCAGCTTTCTCGTGAACGGTACGATATGCGTCCTTTCCGGCAACCGTCATGCGCGGACGTTCAAGTGCCGATTGCAAGAGACCGGTGTCGCGCACGCCGTGCGCGCCGCCGGTCTCGTCCACGATCCGCGCGTGCATCAAAAGCACCTCTCTGCCGGAAAGATACCGCATGCGCGGCTATTGTTTCGCAAGCGCCTCCAGCGCCGTACGGTACCGCTCAATGAAATGCACGGTCCACTGCAGCACCTCGCGGTCACCCTGCGACGGTTTAGACACCGGCCGCACGGATATCTCAACCCGGTCACCGATCTTAAGGCCGAGTTCCTCAAGCTTCTCTTTCGGGATTGTCACACCGGCCGAGGAGCCGATCTTGATAACTTTCTGCGTCATGTGATGAAAAATACGATTATAATCCTATTATAATCCTCTCTCGCGGTCCGTCAAGACTACGGGCGGGCAAGCAAGCGTTTTCGGGGTGTTTTTATTTTAGCATCCCGCTTTACCCGCCGAAGCCTTGGAGAAGGAGGGCTTGTCCGCCCGTAGTCCCGCAGAGCGGGACGAAGGAGGACGCACCTTAGATTCTTGATTAATTATGTCCTGAAATTTCGGTTCAAATCCTAGATGAGTCGCCTATTGAGCAATCACTCAATTCGTCATCCAAATTGAATAATTTAAGTACGCGGCGAAACTCACCCACAGAATATAGGGCGCCAACAGCCACGCGGCAAGCCTGGATATTTTAGAAAACGCGATGATCGTTGCAAAAATAGTCACCCGTTTGGAGTTTTTGTCTGCGAAAGAACTCGCCGTGGTTAGGCGAGTTCTTTGTTTGAAGGTCCGGCAGGTGATCTAGCACGCAGCTTTTTCCAGGCTTTCCGCAAAAGCCAAAAGACGAGAACGGCTCCTAGGGCGCCCCCCCCCAGAGGAAAATTTGCCCTAGCTGTTCGGCTCTCGCTGTTGCGAGGATTTGCTTACACTCTTCCGTAAGTGGACCGGAGCCAGCCTTACAATATGCGATGAAATCTTCTCGTGTAAGTTGTGCGTCCAGCATGCCCTTTCATATTACCATAATTCGACGCGATAACCCGAAGAAACGAAAAACCGCCGTAGATCAGCAGTTTCTTGTCTTGAATACAACGCTCCCTCCAGGGGCGGGCCAACAGCCAGCCTGCCTTTCTATCCGAACACCAATACTTTATCCGATTCTTCGACCATCTTCACAAGGTCTTTCATTGTCGTAATGGGACAGATCTTGCTCTCCGATTTTTCTCGAACGTGCAAACAGGTTTCGCAAGCAAGAAGCTGTCCCCCGAGAATCTTGAATTCTTCAACTTTCTTGGAGATATCGAAGTTCTCGGTGTCAGCGATATCCTCGAGCTCTACTCCTTCCCCGAAAAGAAATAAGCCGACTGAATGACCGGCCTTTCGCAAGGCACTGGCGAAACGGAACGTATTCCAAACCCGTTCCGGCGTATTGGATTGCAGGATAATTCCGATTTTCATGGGCTTAACTCAACGCTCTTTTCTTCTCCTCAAATTCGCTCTTATCGATCTCGCCTTTCGCATAGCGTTCTTTGAGGATATCAAGCGCTGACTTGCCGCCTGCCCCGCTTTTCGTTTGGCCAGCGATCCATTTCACGAGCGCGACAATACCGGCGATAATCAACGCCCACCAGAGAAACATAAAGATCCATCCAAACCAGCCAAAGCCATAGCCAAAGTTCATCATATTGTTTGTTGAATTACTGCCCAAGGGAGGCGACCACCCTCCCCACATCATACTCATCATCGGCATCCAGCCATCGCCTCCGGCGGGAAGCGCCGCGGAGGCGTCGCAGCCCGAGAGCCGTTTGCCCATGACGACGTGAATCTGCTCCTCTCCTTCTTCGCCGTGCATCTGGATCATCATGGCATTCATGGCGGCGTGCGACTCGCCCATCATCTGTCCCATGAAGTATTCGCCGAGGACGCCATATGATTCATCGCTAAGATCGGCGCAAGCAATTTCCTTTGCTTGAAGCTTATCCCAAAGCCCCTTGCCTTCCTGCTCTTCGCGGGCGGTATGCTCGACAACTTCATCCCAGTCCGCCGAGGAGTTCGAAAATCCGCGCATCATCGTTTGAGCGTTTACGCCGAACGCCCAAACGCCTATGGCAGAAACCAATAGAGCGAATAAAAGATGCTTCTTCATGCTTTTATACTAACATCAGTCCCCTCGTTCCAAGATAGATGCCCCCGGAGGACTCTGAATCTATCCTTAGGTGGCATGGTCCGGCAACTAAGACATCAATTCGGTGTCCGAGAGGGGTACGCACTTTTTCGTCCAGAACCCTTTTCGGAAATCGTTGAAAATCAAGGGCAACTCGGTCGCACGATACTAAAGTTCTGTGGCAGGCCAGCTCGGACTAGAATATTTCTCAACAGTGCCCCACAAGCGTTCCAGAGGCGTTTTTATATTACCACCCCGACGCACCTCGGACGCATCTTAGTCGGAGCAAATGAGACAAATGATACAGATTTTGGGGGCGTGTCTCGCCGTGTCTCATTTGCATGAATTTCTTCCAATTTTTGCCCTTCGGGGTTAGTCGGACATATCTTTATTGATCGCTTTCCTCAAAGAGTTCCCTTTGGCCAATAATTTTGTACTTAGCAATGTTGATGTGCGTTCTAGCTCCTTTTTGATAAGTCGTTGTGCCCTCAAGCTCAATCCACTGTCCCAGCATAATCCGCATTTGAGTTGGATCTCTTAGGCTCTCAACTAATGTTGCTGGAATCGCAGTCCCCTCGCTATTAACCTTAAAGCCCAGGTGTCGCACTCGCGCATCAAGATCAACACGATTAATCCTCCCGCGTAAAGTTTCGAGTATATTTCCGTCTATTTCTTCAATAGGTTCTATTTCTCCAGCAAGTTCGGCAAATTCTTTTTTGTCCTCATATGTTAATGTAATCTGATCATGTGATGGCACGGCACAAACCAATTCATCTCCGCCTTGCCCAGGTGGGTGAATAATATGAGCAACCGATTGTAAAAAACCTTGATCTTTCAATAATTCTATTTTCGTCTGATCTCCAATTTGCGACATTAGTTGCGGTGAAATATCTTTCAATTCCGCGGCTCCTTTTTGCTGAATCAACGCCATAATGCCAACTAGTAAGGCCCCAACGGCAATAGCGCCTTGATATTCATTTAAAGATTGCAGTGACTTAAGAACAATTTTTGCCCTCTTTCTAAATGACGCCTTTTCAAAGGCTTCAACAAAAATTTGTATATCATTCGTACTAAAATCAATTTTTTTATGCCTTGCCAATGCTTGAGTAACAATTATAATCGCGTCTTCTAGTCCAGATATCTCTGTCTTCAATGCACCAATTTCCATCATGCCATCAAAAGACGGCCCCCTGTATTCAAGATCTAGCAAATAATCGAGAACCTCCTTTGGGGGAAATAAAGTGTCGCTCATGATAGTTTCTTGATCTCACTTAAAGCCGGCTCAAGTCTTTTCTCGCCATCTCCAACCTCCTGAAAAACCTCTTTCGTATAGGTGGCTTCTTCCTTCATCTTTCTTGAACAATCTTAATCTCCTCCGGGGTGAGGCCGTAGAGTTTCAAACATTAATAACCTTCATTACCTCGTCGCCGTAGTGGTTGATGACTTTGACGGCGATTTTGCCGGTTGTTGGTTTCGGGAATGGGCGCGAAACCGTTGTGTAGAGCTGTTCCCATGCCTCTTCGCTGATATTCGCCTTGAGCGCTTTCTTGAGCTTCTCATATGGCTTCTCCGCGCCGAGAAAGTACGCCTGCGTCACGAAGAACGCCTGGCCGTTATAGTTGATGTCCACAAACCACGCGGCGATATCGTTTTCGAGATCGCCGCCGCCCGAGGAACGTATCTCGCTCTTGACGGGGTCATAGATGTCCATGCCGAGGATTTCTACGACAACGCCTTCTTTCGTTTCCTTTACACGTACGTCCGGCTCTCCGAACGCGAGAAAGAGATTGGCGGAGCCAGTCTTTTTGAGCAGATCGCCCATGGAGAGATCGGGGTTGATTTTGACGCGCATGATTCGGAGACCATTCTGTTGTTTCGCTTCGGCGAAAGCCGACGCATCGAACGATGTAGCGGCGACCACGAGCAAGTCAGCAAATTTCTTCGCTACACGTGCGGCATCACGAATGAAATCATCGTCCACGCTTCCGAACTCGGGGCCGATAGCAACTGCGACTTTCTTCAGGCCGCCTTTTGTTTTATATTCACCGACCGCCTGGACCTCCGGCCCGCTCGGGAGAACCTCCAGGTTCTCAAAATCTACGCGAGCGCCCTTCTCGCCGGTTTGTACGCCCGCTTTGCGAAGGTTCTCTACGATAGTCTCGACGAACCGCTCCGACGAAATCATTTCCTGTGCGTCGGACACGCGATGCGGCGCAAGCGACTCTACTGTGAATGGCCCACAGACACGTATGATGGCTTTATCCCCAAACGGCTGGTCATAAAGCACCTCTTGTTCTGATTCCTCGTCGTTGGCAAGCGATTTGAGTGTTACGTGTGGCACGGTCTTATAGATAAATCCCGCCGCGACATTCGCCTTGGCGTCGTCACCATTCTCTTTGAGTCTGTAATACGGGAATTTGCCGACCATGAGGCGCGTGCGTGCAAGGGCGAGTGCAACGCGCGATGTATCTATCGTTATCCAGCGACGGCCCCATTGCTCGGCAACGTACGCCGTCGTTCCTGATCCACAGGTGGGATCAAGCACTATGTCGCCGGGATCGGTGGTCATGAGAAGACAGCGCTGGACGATCTTCGTATAGGTCTGAACAGAATAGATTTTTTTCTCTCCAAAAGTAGAGGGAACCGTGTCCGTCCAAATATTATGGAATTGTCCTAACGGAAAATCGGCTGCATATTTCTTGAACTTCAACCAATTGCCGACGGTAATTAGCCTGCCTAGTTCTTTTAGTCGTTGTAGTCCATCTTTCGTAGTCTTCCAATGATAATTTGAGTCCGGATTATAACTTTTGCCTTTGTACTCAAACTCCACTTTTCCATTGGCCGCACCTGGAGAGAGAAGGTTATCGTGTAGAAAGCATACCCTCTTATCAAAATCTTTTACGTCGTTGATCTTTTTGAGCCTCCCGCCTACTTCTATGTACGGAAATTTACCAATTAACTCTTCGGGAGTAAGCTCTCGAAACAACTGCCTATATTTGAGAGTGGGCCTATTTTTTGCGTACCAGATAAGAACGTCGTAGACACCATCAAGATAGTCCTCTCCTCTAAAGTAAATTTTTTGTACGCAAATTTCAGAAACAAAGTTGTCTGACCCAAATACTTCATCCATTAATTCTCGAATGTGGTGGGCATTTTCATCTGATATCTGCACAAAGCAAGAACCACTTTCAGTCAAAAGCTCACGCGCCGTGATGAGCCGGTCGCGTAGGTATGAAAGGTACGAGTGGATGCCGAGTTCCCACGTATCGCGGAACGCCTTTATCTGCTCCGGCTGACGGATCATGTCGTCGAGTTTGTTGTCCTTCACATCGCGCTTGCGCGTCGAGGTCTGCCAGTTTGAGCCGAACTTGATGCCGTACGGCGGGTCTATGTAAATCGTCTGCACCTTGCCGCGCATTCCCTCCTTCTCAAGGAGCGAATTCATGACGACGAGCGAGTCACCAAGAATCATGCGGTTGCGCCAG
>MHSZ01000001.1:7822-8624 GCA_001824745.1 Candidatus Terrybacteria bacterium RIFCSPLOWO2_01_FULL_58_14
GTCTCCGCCGTTTCACCGAAGAGCATTTGCTGTGGGCTGTCGGATGCTCCGGCCTTGAGTCGCGCAATAAGTCCCTCCGGCGCAATGTTCTCCTGGACGTAGATGGGTACCGTTGAGACGCCGAACTCCGCGCCCGCCTCCTCCTTGCCCGTCCATACGAGCTGGGGATCAAGCGACGGGTCATACGCGTACTTCTTCTTGACCGGCCGTTTTTCGCCCGGCGAAAGATGCGCCGACTGTTCCTGCGTCGGAATGCGCCGGCGCATTGACCGGTGCTTATAGCTCTTTACCGGTGCTGCCTCGGTAGGTTGTGGGTGCCCCTTTTTTCGCATCATTCGTGCCATAGGCGTGTGTCGTGCTAGCTCGCTCTCTTTATTATCTCGCGGATCAGGTTCTGCGTCTCGTGGATGTCCCTTATCTCGAGCATCGCCCAGCGGCCGAACCGGCCGTGGTTGTTGACCGACGGCACCCAAAGATCGGTCGCTGTCTTCACTTTCGCTACTTTCTTCTGGTCCTTCTCGCCGGTGACTTCGATGATGAGATGGAGCGTTTCCCCGTTCGGAAGTTTGAGCTTCACGATGTAGTCGGGTACGTACTGGTGCGCCGCGCCGTTACGCTCGTATGGAATGGCGAACCCGAGATTATAGTTTTTGGCATAAGATATGACTTCGGGCATTTCTTCGAGCTTCTGCGCGACGCCCTGTTCCCATAGTTCCGTATCGGCCACGACATAGTTGAGATGGCTTTTCACGGTTTCGGACACCGGTCGCGTGGTGAGGAAGTCGAATCCGCTCGTCGAGCC
>MHSZ01000001.1:8632-9629 GCA_001824745.1 Candidatus Terrybacteria bacterium RIFCSPLOWO2_01_FULL_58_14
ATAGGGTTGCGACCGGAGAGAATGGGAAGCAGTTTTCGTACGCCTTCTTGCCCGGCCAAGTTCTCGATCACGATGGCGTGCTGGATTTTCTCGCAGGCGCTCCGCAGATAGTCGCCGACGGACAGGTACCCGATAAACATATTGTCCTTGAGAACAACCCGCGTCTTTACGAACTCCTCAACGATGCGCTTGAGTTGCGGATAGAGCCAATACTTCTCGGATCCGTCCGCGTCCTGGTAGTAGCGCTTGAGAAGCCATGCCGTAACCCGCGCGATAACCTCTCCTTCGCGCCGCTCCCGTATCTTCTGCATCGGTTCCTCCGTTTCCTCGCCGATAATCCCTTCGGAAACAATCTTCGTTGGTTCGTTCTCAATAGTCACGACGGACTCGTCGGTAAATGTCGCACCGAGTTTCTGCTCGTTTATTTCGTACCGATAGCCCTCGACGCGCGGAAAGGTGATCTCGTACTGCGCCGCGCGTTCCGGCAATGCTCTGACGCGGTGAAACTCGACGGGCGGAGGAGGCGGCGGAGTTTCTCCGCCTCCGTCCCACAGGATAAACGGCACGCCGTACACCTCCGCATACTCCGCGCGAAGGAGCCCGTTTTCGTCCGGAACGTAGTCGACGCGCCTAAGGGCGCGACCTACGACCTGTTCGCACAGAAGCTGAGTCGAGAAAGCCCGTACGCCGAGGATATGCGTTACCGTATTCGCGTCCCACCCTTCGGTGAGCATGGACACCGACACGACGCACTTGATGTTCTCGCCGAGCTTGCTCGGCTTGCCGACGGTGTTCATTACCTCGCGTAACAATTCTTCGTCGGTCGGCTCATCCCGTCCGGGGAATCGCCGCCGGTATTCGGTGCGGAATTCGTCTATTTCCCGCGCGAACGCTTTTTTGAATTCCGGCGTGACGCCTTCTCCGCTCTCGAGCCGCGCGCTGTCTATGAGGAGCGTATTCGGTCTTTCGAGCAACGCGTATCCGTCTTCGTTCCTTA
>MHSZ01000001.1:9645-15495 GCA_001824745.1 Candidatus Terrybacteria bacterium RIFCSPLOWO2_01_FULL_58_14
GTACACCAGCTTGGAGACCGCCATGTTGTTGCAAACAACGATCATCACCGGCGGCATGACCGCCGGATTTTTCTGCTTCGCTTCATCGTATCGGCGATAGTACTTTTCGTAACTGCCGTAGAGGGAGAGGAGCGCCTGTTCGAGCTTTCCCGGTATGTGCTCGGCCGGTAGTTCCTCCCGGATATGCACCCACAGATTCCTGAACTCCGGCAGAGATTCGCGCGTGATGCGATCGTCCGAGCTGGGCAGCCGCGGAATCTTCACGACGCCGCTTTCAAGCGCGTCGAGCAGCGAGAAGTCGTATACCGTCCAGGGGAAAAGCGTGCCTTCAGCGTACCCCGAGCCGCTCAGAAAGTACGGCGTTGCGGACAGGTCGACGACCGTATTGACTGCGGTGCGCGAGGCGAGGGTCTTCAGGCCGGCGAGCCAAACGCGCGCGGCTTTGTTGTTTTCCGCTGCCTCGGCGCGCTCTTCCGCCGTTAGCGCTTCATCTGATGGTTTCTCCTGATAGCAGTGGTGCGCCTCGTCATTGATGACCAGAATACGCGAACGTCCGGCCACCTGTTTGAATACGCGGCGCGCCATGGCTTCCGGTGTTTCCCGTACGGCATCTTCGTTGATGAGACCGGCCGCTTTCATGACTCCGCCGAGGGAAAAGCGCGGATTCTGCCGCAACACCATCTGCTGGAAATTCACGATAAGGATGTTGGCGCGGCTGAGTTCGTCAAAGTCGGCGGACGACAGGACGTTGCGCTCTTGATAGTAATTTTTCGGGTTATTGGGCTGGAGCACATTGAGGCGGTCGCGGATGGTGATGCCGGGAGTGACGACAACGAACGTATCCGTGAATCGCGGATCCTGCGGGTAGCGGATTTTGTTGAGCGTGTTGTAGGCGATGATCATCGCCATGACCACCGTTTTGCCCGTTCCGGTCGCAAGCTTGAACGCGAGGCGATAGAGGCCGGCGTTCGCATCCCGATTCTGTTCCTTCAGCTCGTTGATAATCCAGTGTTCCCCGATTTTCTCCGCAACCTCGTTGATATAAATGAGCGTCTCGAGTGCCTCTATCTGACAGAAAAAGAGTTTGTTGTCGCGCGTTTCGTCGGTCCAGTATCGCAACAAATCCCGCGTCGTTCTGGTAACGCCCGGATAGCCGTTTTTTCTCCACGCGCTGACGTCCGTCCGGATCTTGTTGACGAATTCGTTTTCCTTCAGCCGTTCGCTGCTCCACGCTTGGGCTGCCGGATCGTGTGTAGCACGGGCGGCCCGTCCGCGCGGTCGGGGAATGGAAATCTGCACCGTGCTCGGACGGCGGGCATCGATAATCTCTTCGGTCAGACCGCGTTCGTCCGATTGGAAATGGCGGCTCGGCTCCGCATACGGCGAATTGAGAATTGGAGATTTCATAAAGACCTATTTCCCGCGCCTAATGAGCACCAGCACATCTTCTTTGCGATATCGACGATCGCCCCGAGAACCGAAACGAATCGCTTTCAAGATTCCGATGTTATCCCAATTGCGGAGCGTATTCGGGTGCACGTTCAAAATCTCACATGCTTGTTTCAGCGTGAGAATATCGGAAAGCTTATCGAATTTGGAGGATTTTTTCGGCATATCTTGACCTCACATAAGTTTACAGCGGGTAATAGAACCCGTAAAGAGGCAGCGAAAAAATAAACGCGAATGCGCTTCCCTCAACAAAAGATCGCCGAATGGCGATCTTTTGTTGCACCGTAATTTTTGAGCCGCCTTTAAACAAGGGTAACTCGTTTTCCGAGCGCCACAGTGACTTTCGTATATGTCTCGATCGTAGGGTTGTGTTCTCCGCTTTCTATGCGCGCGATCTCGGGTTGTTTCATTCCGGCTTTCCGAGCCAGTTCGCCCTGTGTCCATCCACGCTCTTCACGTGCCTGCGCGATAAGTAGTGCAAGCCGCGCCTCTTCCATTCCAGCGCGAAAAGCAGTGCTGGACATCTTCCCCTTTGCCCAACTTCGAAGAGTGTGATCACTTTTTCTTTTTGGATTTGCCATGGCGTTTTGATTCCTTAGCCAAAGACTTTTGATTTTCTGATCTTTTAAGGAATTCTGCGAGGCGATTCTTCGCTGCTTTTTTGTGTTTATCCGGGGTTTCACGTGTTGTTTTTGTGAAGCCTTCTAAAAGAATTAATCGGGCGCCGACTACTGTCGCGTACAGAATTCTTGGGTATATTCCCTGTTTGTGAAAACGCAACTCCCAAATCGCGCCTTCCACGTGCGAAGCTAACGGAAAACCCGGAAGTTGCCCATTCGATTCGATATGAAGTAAGATCCCGTAAATATAACCGCTAATCCTATCACCAAGGCCTTTGAGATATTCACGGACGGGTTCCCTGCCCGTTTCGGGATCATCGTAGAAAATTGCTTCGTACATACACTATAGCTTATATGCTATATTCGTGTCAATAGGTGGGCAAAATTCGTGCAGACCAGCTCGGTCTCGGAGATTTCTCCGCAGTGCCCCACAAGGATTATCGGAATATTTTTATCTTACCATCACGACGCACCTCGGACGCATCTGGATCGGGGCAAATGAGACAGTTTTGAGAGGCGTATCTCACGTTTGAGTCGTCAAATGTCCAAAGTCGCCTAAACCACAATCTCAAAACTTATATATTTCTCGACCCAGATAATCCCCTTTTTCGTCAAGGTTGCTCTGTCGTCCCGGAAATCCAACCGACCATCCTTGTCTAGCTTGGCAAGCTCGCTCCGCAAAACACCCTTGTTGCTATAACCAATCCAATTAAACAGGTCATCCAACGCAATAGCTTCTGGATACTTCTGATAACAAAGCACTAGCGCTTGCTCCCATGCTTTCAGGCCAGGATTGAGACACTTCAATCTCCCTCCGATTTCTTCAACGATAGGGACCTTGCGCTCGATGATCTTCTTAATCTCATTCTGGGCATCCTCCGGGCTCATCGACGTTTCGAGCCGAATCAACTCTGCAACAATCCAATTAGCGCACTGAAGGACCATTGTTGCATCCATTTCATTTACATCAATTATTCCAAGATGGCCCACGCTTCGTTTGTTTCTAAAGTCAAACACTAAATCTAGTAGCTTCAGAACATGAAGGCGCACAGACTCGGGCAGATTTTTATTCTTTCTGATCGAGGCCTCGACGCTGAATCGATTCAGCTTGAAGCCGATCCGCGTGTAGCCACCCTGATCTTTATACTCAAGAATTCTGTAGATCGCTTCACAGAACAATGCACCATCGAGCTGGCTCGGTTGCCATTTGCTCAAGAAATAGTTCTGATGCAGTTTTTGAAACTCTTTCTGGAGTTCCGCAACTAGAGAAGCGGGCAACTGGCTTAAGTGAACACTCAATGGCGTGGTCATGGTCATTCTTTATTCGCTTGATCTGCCCTCCCGACACTTTTCCTACCGAGTTTTCGCTTGGGATGCTTCCCCACTAGAGCCCTAACCCTATCTTGGTTACGCCAATTCTCAAACAACCCTTCTTGACGAAACATGCGCAGAACTTCAGGAGCCTTCTCGGTGACCTTTTCGGCTTTCTTTTGCATTAATGATTTCTTCAAATCTTTTAGCCCCGTTCCGATTCAGGCGATAGGGGGTTGGCTGGCCCCTCTTTCGCGTAGCCCCGCTTTCAAGATATTTCCTAAATGTCGTGAGGTAATTTGAGGCGTTCTTCTTGTCAATTTTCACTCCAAGATCTGAGGTTATCTTCTCGACATCGCCACTGGTAAGCCATTCGTTCTTAAGATACTTATAAGAAATATAGAAGGAGAGGAGTACCCTGCCCTCTGCGCCGCGCTTATCAAGAATTTCCTTCTGGATCGCATCGGTCTCCCCGCAATCTCCCACCTTGTTCACGATATTCAGGCTTTTGTCTGTTGTTGGTTTTTGCCTTGCCTCCGCTGGCGCTACGCCGCGAGGCGAGGCGCTTTCACCGTTCGAACCAAGTTCTTTGAGGCACTCATCCACAAGATCCCTAACGGCCTCCAGTTTTTCTTTCAATATTTTCTGGGACATATTGATAGTCATTATTTTTTAAGCTCGTCTTCAAGACGCTTTTCACCGGTAGCGGTGAGGCACCAAGCTTTCTTTGCCTCCTTTTTACCTGCTGCCTCCATCAGAAAGCCGCGCGCGATATTCTTATTAACTGCGTCGTTCATATTCTGGGGCGGCTTTTCTTTGGCAGCGCGAAACGCCGCTTCAAGATCATTCACATTGAACGACTCCATGCCTCCCATATATTCGAGGAAATATCCGAGGGCAAGGACCCTTTGAGTCTCTGTCTTCAATTCCTTGGTCATGAGAAACTCCTTGGCCGAGGACTTCTTCTTTTTACTAATAACAGCCCCTTCTCGGGCGCTAGAGAAAAGAGTGTCTTCAAGTTTTTTTATGCGCTCTTCGAGGATATTGATCTGATCCTGCATTTTGTTCATATCTTTATTGTTAGCTGCCAAGTTTCTTAATAAGCTCCTGGATGCGGTGCGCCGGGAGGAGGTACCGGCCCTCCTTGTCCTTTTTTATCTTATGGCTGTCGAAGAGTTTTTTCAGACTGGTCTTTACGCTGCCCTCCGGCATTAGCCCTGCGACAATAACCTCTCCGGGGGACAACCCGTCCGGTAAATTGAAAAAGAGTGCACGCGCCCTCGCCCCGGCAAGAAGAATTTCTATCTTTGTATCATTGCCATCGACATCATAGAGGGCAGAATGAAAACTGAATTCTTTCGAATCTTGATCTATAACCATATATGGCTTGAGGAGTTCTGCGAGTTTTTTTCTATCTGTTGCCTTCGCATTGCTCGAAATGAGAGAAGCAAGCGGATCATTATTTTTTGTCATGGTTTAAATTTCTAAAACGATAATTAATTACGTGGCCTGAACTGATAATAGTGTACACCTCCCTCAGAAGCTGTCAATACCCCTATCCGAAACCCATTCAGCTGAGGGAGTTACGGCATCTTTATACAATTCTGTAAAGAATATGAGACGATAAGGGCCTAGTTCTAGTCCGCTCCGGCCAATGCGGCAATATTTTAGCCAGGGAAAGAAGAGTATAAAATTATCAAGTTCTCCATGAGGATAAACCTATCCGTACAAGCTACGTAACTTACTAGATAAGAATATTTGTAGTATTCTAAAAATAATAGGGTATTTAAAGAAAACGTTCTAATCTATCTCTCTGCTCTTCTCGACCAGAATATTGCCGCGCTAACTAGGCCGTTTTTCCTGACCCTCAAGCCTCATAGCAAAGAAAAAGGAGGCGCAAAAGCGAAGCGGAACACGCAGCGGGGCTACGTATGCATCTTCGTTTTTTCACCTCCTATAACGGGAAGTGCTCAACGGATTTTGCTTATAGTATCCCCGGCTGTGCCGGTATGGTGGCAACGCGCGATAACGATTTGTGAAGCTCCCTTTTGGGAAGCGCAACGAAATGTGGAAACGCGTCGCAGATGACCTTGAGCGAGTATTCAGTTTTCAATTCTTGTACCTATCTATTATACCATACCTGATGCCTGTTCGAAAACCACCAAACACGCTCCCGGGCTCCAAGTCGCAAGAGTCCCCCTTCGTGGCGATGACATGGGTTGCCGATTGAGACTTCGGTTCGATGTCCTAGATGGGTACGCACATTTTCGCCCAGAACCCTTTTCCGAAAGTGTTGAAAATCAGGGCAACTCGGTCGCACGATACTAAAGTTCTGTGGCAGGGGCGCTGGGACTCGAACCCAGAACCTTCGGTTTTGGAGACCGATGCTCTGACCAGTTGAGCTACGCCCCTAAGAGTCGCCACGGGCGACAAACCCTAAATCCTAAACCCTAATCTCTAATATACCGAA
>MHSZ01000001.1:15515-16928 GCA_001824745.1 Candidatus Terrybacteria bacterium RIFCSPLOWO2_01_FULL_58_14
GCGGCTTGCCAATCGCAGTCCCGACTCGCGAGGGATTCCCGATTTGCCCAAGAACCCGCAGGCGATTGGGTGCAAATCGCAATCCCGACGCAGGAGGGAAGCTACACCCCTATGAGTCGCCTAAGGCGACAAACACTAAACCCTAAACTCTAATCTCTACTTTCATTAAAGCGCGCGGGGCGCGTTGAGAAAAGTGTCTTCCGCCAGAGGCGGATAAACTCCGGCGGAGAAGCCGCGCCTCGATATTTTTCTCTCTCAAGGCGCAAGCGGCGCGGTGAGCGGAATTCGCGAAGGCGTTGCGGCAAGAAACCGCTGAGCGCGAGCGAAGATTCGGAACTGGAGCGAAGCGGAATTCCGTGAATTCGCGCGGCGCGAAGCGTTTCTTGCCAATGCCGAAGCATGGAGCGAAACGCGCCGCTTGCGCCCTACTTCCTCTTGCCCTCTTTGTGCACCTTGTGCCCGCGGCAAAACCGACAGTACTTCTTGAACTCGAGCTTCCGCTCAATCGTCTTGCGATTTTTTGTCGTGAAGTACGTGACGTTCTTGCAATTGCTGCACTGCATCCTTTGAAGAGTGTCTTGGGTCATAGGTTGAGAATTGAGAAAAGAGAATTGGCTATTGAGAAATCTGTCGGCCGCGGCCTCTCTCCTCAATCCGCCATCTCCTATTCTGCGTTAGTTGCGCTTCACCCACTGGCCGCTTGCGTCGCGTTCGTAGAGATCCCGCTGGGGCTTTACGAAAAGCGCTTCTTCCCCTTCGATCAGTTCCCACGTGGCGTCCCCCAAACCGTAAAGGGACTTTCGCTCAAGCGCAAGGCCGCCGCCGCTGCCCGCGGCCGTAAGAAAGGCCATGCGATCGGCGATCCCCGAACCCGACCGCCGGTACTCTACATAGACCTCGCGGTCGGAAGCGAACCAAAACCGCTCGATCGCGCCGCCCGTTCCCAGCGCTCCGGGCAGCAGATCCGGCGACGTTCGGGCTTCAACGGCGTCAATGACCTCCGTGCGAACGTCTTCCGCCTCCCCGCCGGGTTCCAGCGCCTCTTGCTCGCCTGGAGGAGGCACCTCGCCGCGCTCATCGATGAAGAAGTCCCGCTGCGCGTCCTTCTCATCGCCGCCCTCGTCCTGCCGCTGCAGGAAACCAAACCCCCACCAGAGGACGCCCAGCACGGCCGCCAAGGCGATCACGTACATGAGCGGCGCGTTGTTTCGACGACGAGCGAACATCATAGAATGGGAGAGAGAGCCAGGGATGGGAGTTGAACCCACGACCTACTCCTTACCATGGAGTTGCTCTACCACTGAGCTACCCTGGCGTGCTGTTTATTGTAGCTCGCCGGAGGCAAGGGAATCAAAACGGAACTACGGTTTGCGTATGGTTTGGTGCCCCTCGTCGTCCCGCATACTGCGGGAC
>MHSZ01000001.1:16949-26682 GCA_001824745.1 Candidatus Terrybacteria bacterium RIFCSPLOWO2_01_FULL_58_14
ATTCGGCAGCCGCGTCGCGCTTACTGGTGCCCCTCGTCACTACGTTCCTCGGGACACTGAATTTTTCGGCCGCTCGCGCGGCTCGCGGGAAAAATTCGTGCTGGGTGAGGGACTCGAACCCCCGAAGGCCGAAGGCCACGTGGTTTACAGCCACGCCCCGTTGCCGCTTGGGTAACCCAGCCCTTCGACTTCGCTCAGGGCAAGCCCTTCGATATGGCTCCGGACAGATACAACGCGAGGCCAGTATAACGAAGACGCGACTGATCCTCAAGCAGCGAAAACCTCGCCGAAGCGGGGATTTCCCAACCGCGCAGCTGTCTTCAGCGCCACCCTTTCGCTCGGAGCGCAGCCGTTGCGGCCTCTTGTTGGGCGTCCTGCTTGGACGCGCCTTCACCGACTCCGGCCACTTCGTCCCCGAGCATCGCGCCCACGCGGAAACTTCTCGCGTGATCCGGTCCCCATTCCTCCAGCACGGCGTAATGCGGCGTGAGACCAAGACGGTCCTGCGCGATCTCCTGGAAACGGCTCTTCGCATCGCGAACCTTTTCCTGCGCAATCACGGAAGAAAGTTTCGCGAGCACCACTCGCGTCACGAACTCCTCCGCGATCGCGAACCCCTGGTCAAGGAAAATCGCCCCGATAATCGCTTCTATGGTATTTGCTAGGATCGCTTCGCGGGCTCGCCCCGTATCCCGCGCCTCGCCGCGCGACAGGAGGAGAAAGCCGTTCAGGTAAAGATCCTTTGCGGCATCTGCGAGCGTCTCCGTTCGCACGAGGGCTGCGCGAAGGTTCGTGAGTTCTCCTTCCGTCGCATCGGGATACGCGCGGAACAAATGCTGGGTCACGACGAGCTCAAGCACGGCATCGCCGAGAAACTCAAGCCGTTCGTTGTGCGGACGCGCCCACTCGGGATGTTCGTTGAGATACGAACGGTGCGTGAGCGCCTCTTCGAGAAGTGCGATGACACGAAAAGATACCCCGAGGCGTTGCGCGAGTTGCGAGAAATCCGACACGAGCGAGAGACCACAAACGTGACAAGGGCTGCAATGGCGGCAAAGAACTCGTGTCGCTTGTCGCCTTTGCAACATTTGCCACTTTTGCTGCCGATTATGTTGCTTCTTGCTCTTGCGCTTTGCTTCCCTCTTCCGCTTGTTGGTCTTTTCCTGCGGCGGCGTCTTCGGCGCTTGCCTCGCCACCCTCTTCCGCCTTCTTCTCCCCTCTTTTCGGATAATCCTTCAGGGGTTCGCCGATCTCCCGGTAGATCGTCCCGAGCACGCCGTTGACGAACCGGCCCGAGGACTCGCCTCCAAAGGATTTCGCCAGCTCAATCGCCTCGTTGATGGCAACCTTTGGGGGAACCGCCTCCCGCTCGCCAAAGAGCAGCTCGTAGATGCCGATACGAAGAATGTTCCGGTCCACAATCGCCACTTGCTCGATCGGCCACTCCGGAGCAGCTTTTTCGATCACGGGATCGATGACGCTCCGTTTCTTCAATGCGCCGCGCACGAGCTCTTCCACGAAACTCGCATCGTCGAGGCCCGGGCCGAACTCCGCGATATTGTGTCCGATAATCTCGTCGAGCTTCGCGTCATCCTTGCCGCGAAAATCCCACTCATAAAGCGACTGCATCGCGATGGAGCGCGCGAGGTGCCGTGAGGCCATACCAAAAGAGCAATATCTAAATCCTAAACTCTAACGCGTTTTGGGTTTCGGTGATTTGGGTTTGTTTAGGGTTTAGGGTTTCTCCATGCCCTGTTTGGCGAGTTTCGTCTCCGCCTGGCGCTGCTTCTCTTCTCGTTCGTGTTGTTTCCGCTCGCGGCGGGAGAGTTTTGCGAGCACGTCAACGACTTGCCGGTTTCCATAATAACCGCAGTGCGGACACATCCGATGCGGAGCGATAAACCGCCGGCAATGAGAGCACGAAACGAGCGCGCTTGCGGTCAGCGCGTGGTGTGAACGTCGCGTGTTGCGGCGCGATGACGTATGGCGCTTCTTCGGGACACCCATGGGAAAGAAACTCTAAACTCTAAATCCTAAACTCTAAAACCCGATACTCTAAACTCTCAATCCTCAACGCGAAATCCTCAACTCTAATTTCTCAACTTACGGGAAAACCGGCGATTATGCAAGTCGGAAGGTGCGCCGGTGCAGCGGAGAAGGGCCATGTCGGCGAAGCGCTGCGTAGTGCCCGGCCGTACCATAGCCCTTGTGCGCCGCAAAGTGATACTGCGGGAAATACTCATGCTGTGCCTCCATGAGACGATCACGATGCACTTTCGCAATGATCGAAGCCGCGGCAATCACCGCAAGCTGCACATCGCCGTAAATCACGGTGAGTTGCGAGAAGTGCGCTGGAGCGACAAGGCCGCCATCCAACAGCACAAAAGGAACGGCCGCGCCGATGGTCCGTTGAATCTTTGTGAGCGCTGCGGAAACAGCGAGCGACGCCGCCTTTCCTATGCCGATCTGATCAATCGTCCTGTTTCCCACGCCCGCCAACGCATAACGGACCCGGGAATGCGCCCGCAACTGCTCCGCGATGACCTCGCGGCGACTTGCCGTGAGCGCTTTTGAGTCCTCTGCGTTCCAGAGCGGCACGCGGGGAGGGCTTCCCTGGAACGCGACGGCCGCAACCACGAGGGGTCCGGCAAGCGCACCCCTCCCTACCTCATCAACCCCGATAAAGAAGCGCTTTCCCATTGATTTCAACCTACCATAGCGATTGCAAACACGAAGAGAGGTCGGCTATACTAACAACATACACGTACATTTCCATGCCGACCCAAAAGTTTGTCCACCTCCACGTCCACTCCCACTACTCTCTCTTAGACGGGCTTGCGAAAATCGATCAGCTCGTCTCCCGTGCCAAGGAGCTCGGCATGGAAGCACTCGCACTCACCGACCACGGCGCCCTCTACGGCGCCGTGGCTTTCGCGCAGGCCTGTGTGAAGGCAGGTATCAAGCCCATCATCGGCGTTGAGGCGTATGTCGCAACGCGATCGCGCTTCGACCGAGACCCAAGGTTGGATGGAACGCGTTACCATCTCACACTCCTTGCCCGCAACGCAGAAGGATATCGAAACCTCGTGCAACTCATCACCGCTTCACACCTTGAGGGCTTCTATTATAAACCGCGCGTGGACAAAGAGCTCCTCCGCGCACATGCAGCAGGACTCATCGCGCTCTCCGGATGCCTTTCCGGAGAAATTCCGAAAGCGATCCTTGCGGGCGATCGCGCGCGAACCGAGCATCTGCTCGCCGAATACCGGGAGATCTTCGGCGAAGAGAATTTCTTCCTGGAACTCGGCGCTCACCCGAATCTTCCAGAGCAGCAAACGGTGAACGCAGCACTCGTGGAGCTTTCGCGGAAGTTCGGCGCTCCCATCGTTGCGACACAAGATACGCATTATCTTTTGGCCGAAGACGCCGAAGCGCACGATGTCCTTCTCTCCGTGCAAACGGGGAGCCGTGTGGACGAGGACGGTCGGCTCACTCTCAAAGACGACGACTTCTCTCTCCGTTCGGCCGAGGAGATGGCGGCGATCTTCCCCGATCTCCCCGAAGCGCTTGCGCAAACGGTCGCGCTCGCCGAACGCGTCGATTTCACGCTCCCGCTCGGGCGCATCCAGCTCCCCGTCTATCCCCTTCCCGATACCACCACCCAGGAAAAAGAACTGCAACGGCTCTGCCAAGAAGGGGTCGTACGCCGCTTCGGCGAAGACGGGATGAAAACTCCGGAAGTGCGAGCGCGCCTGGATTACGAACTCGGCGTCATTGAGAAAACGGGTTTCGCTTCCTACTTCCTCATCGTCGCCGACGTCGTCTCGTGGGCAAAATCCCGCGGCATTATCGTGGGGCCGGGGCGCGGGAGCGCTGCGGGTTCCCTCGTTTCGTATGTCCTCGGCATCACGAATATCGATCCGCTCCATTACGGCCTCCTCTTTGAACGTTTCCTCAACCCCGAACGAATCTCCATGCCGGATATTGACCTCGATTTCGCGGATTACCGGCGCGATGAGGTGCTCCGCTATGTGACCGAAAAATACGGCGCGGATCGCGTGGCGCAAATCGGCACCTTCGGGACGATGGCGGCCCGAGCCGTCATCCGCGATGCGGGCCGGGCGCTCGGATATCCCTATAGCGCCTGCGACCGAATCGCGAAAATGGTGCCTTTCGGCATGACGCTCCAACAGGCGCTGGAGGCCTCCCAGGAGCTGGGCGAGGCGTACCGCAACGAACCCGATGTCATGCGCCTCATCGATACCGGAAGGAAGCTCGAAGGCGTTGCGCGACACGTTTCGACCCATGCGTGCGGCGTCGTCATCAGCCGCGATCCCCTCAGCGACCTGGTGCCCGTGCAGCGCGCGACGAATGAAGATACGCAAGTCATCACGCAGTACGAGATGCACGCCGTCGAAGATTTAGGGCTCTTGAAGATGGACTTCCTCGGCCTCCGAAACCTCTCCATCATCGAGGAGGCCCTCAATCGCATCAAAGATACCTACGGCGACGAGATCGACATCGACGCGCTGCCGCTCAATGACGCGGCAACCTACCGCCTGCTCGCGAGCGGCGATACCACCGGCGTCTTCCAGCTCGAATCGCAAGGCATGAAGCGCTACCTCAAACAACTCAAACCCACCGAACTTGAGGACATCGTTGCGATGGTCGCGCTCTACCGCCCCGGTCCTATGGAGTTCATCGAGAGCTTCATTGCGCGCAAACACGGCAAAGAACGCGTGACATTCCTCCATGAAAAACTCGAGCCGATCCTCAGCCGCACCTACGGCATCGCGGTCTACCAGGAACAGCTCATGGAGATCGCGCGGCAGCTCGGAGGATTTTCGCTTCCGGAAGCCGATACGCTCCGCAAAGCCGTCGGGAAAAAAATCCGCTCCCTCTTAAAAGAGCAGCACGAAAAGCTTATTGCCGGCATGGTGCGAAACGGCATCGCCGAGAGGACCGCGCGCGAGATATGGGAATGGATTGAGCCCTTCGCGCGCTACGGATTCAACCGTTCGCACGCCGCCTGCTACGCGCTCATCGCCTACCAAACCGCGTGGCTCAAAGCGCATTACCCCTACGAGTTCCTTTCCGCGATCTTCACGCACGAAGGCACGAACGTCGATCGCACGGCCGTACTCATCGCAGAAGCGCGCGCGCACGAAATCGCAGTACTTCCTCCGGACGTGCAAACCAGCCGCACGACGTTCACGGTGGTCTACGACGGAACAACGCCTACGGGAATCCGCTTCGGCCTTGCGGCTATCAAGAACGTCGGCGAGCAGCTCGTGGAACGCGTTGTCCAGGAACGGCTCTCCCGCGGGCCCTTCTCCTCCATCGAGGATTTTCTCATGCGCATTTCCGGCCCCGAACTCAACCGGAAGTCACTTGAATCCCTCATTATGGCAGGCGCTTTCGACGCGCTGGGAGAACGGCGCCAACTCCTCTCCGGCATCGACACCCTCACCGCATTCGCAAAGGAGGCGAACCGCATATCTGCGAGCCGACAAACGAGTTTGTTTGACGGCCCGAACGCAGCAACGCAACCGCGGCTTCGGCTCCCGGAAACGCCCCCGGCGACCCGCGATGAGCGTCTCCGGTGGGAAAAAGAACTCCTGGGCTTGTGGGTATCCGAACATCCCCTCGCAGCACACGAGCGGACCCTCGCGGCCCTCGGCCAGCCCATTCGGGCGCTCAGCGACATTGCCGCGGGCACTCGCGTGAAAGTCGGCGGCGTCATCACGGGAATGAAAAAAATCCTCACGCGAAAGGGCGAACCGATGCTCTTCATGAACTTCGAGGATTTGAGCGACCGCGTCGAGGTCGTCGTCTTCCCCCGAGTGCTGGCCGAAACGCCGAACATGTTCCGGGAAAACGCGATCCTCCTCATCGACGGCACGGTGAATGACCGAGACGGCGAACACAAACTCCTGTGCGATCGGGCCGAAGAGCTTGTCACCGCGTAGCGCCCGCAGCTATTGACAAACGGTGAGTGAAGTATATACTTCGGACATTGCCCTTTGGTTTCGTGATGAGAGGAGCCCCGTGGAGGAAAAGACGCCGCCGAAACCGCATTCCCGCGCCTGCCTGTGCTTCATTTTGAAGCTAAGCCCCTGCCCCTTCATCCAGCGCTAGAATCGCCCTCCAGATTAACCGCCACATTGCGGCTCATAAAATCCAGACCTCGCCTAAACGAGGTCTTCTCTTTTCAAGGAATCCGGATGACAGTATGCATTTCCGCGCCTATAATGACGGCGATGCCTCGCGCAATCAGCGTAGAAACGCTCCGCCACTCCACCGCGCACCTGATGGCCGCCGCGGTGAAAAAGCGCTTCCCTGCCGCGCGTCTCGGTATCGGCCCGGTAATCGATGATGGCTTCTACTACGATTTCGACACCAAGGCCGACCTCTCTCCTTCCTCTTTTGCCGCAATTGAAAACGAAATGCGCGCAATGATCGCGCAGAAGCTTCCGTTCCGCAAGGAATGGATGACGACGGCGCGGGCGATCGCTTTCTTTCGGAAACGCAAAGAGCCCCACAAGATGGAACTCATCGGGGAACTCCGCCGCAAAGGAATAAAAAAGGTGAGTGTTTACTGGACCGGCGAACACTTCGCCGACCTCTGCACCGGACCGCACCTCCGCAGTACCGGCGATATTCCCCGCGACGCATTCGCGCTCACGAAAACCGCAGGGGCATATTGGCGCGGTGATGAGAAGAACGCCCAGCTCAAACGCCTCTACGGCACGGCCTGGCCGACAAAGCAAGAGCTCGATACCTATCTTGCGATGCTCAAAGAGGCCGAGCGCCGCGATCATAAGCGTCTCGGCCCGGCACTTGACCTCTTCACCTTCTCGGACCTCGTGGGAAGCGGCCTGCCGCTTTGGACGCCGAAAGGAACGCTCATCCGCACCCTCCTGGACGATTTCGTATGGCGGCTTCGCGAGGCCCGCGGGTACGAGCGCGTGGAGATCCCCCACATCACCAAAAAAGAACTTTTCGAGAAAAGCGGCCACTGGGAAAAATTCGGCGAGGATCTCTTCCGCGTCACAAGCCGGGAGGGGCATCTGTTTGCTATCAAGCCGATGAACTGCCCGCACCACACGCAAATCTACAAACGGAAACTCTTCAGCTACCGCGAGCTTCCGCAGCGCTACGCCAACACCACGATGGCCTACCGCGATGAACAATCCGGAGAACTAGCCGGGCTTTCCCGGACCCGCGGCTTCACTCAAGACGATGCGCATGTCTTCTGCCGAAACGCGCAGGTAAAAGAAGAAATGCTGAAGGTTTGGGATATTGTCGACGCCTTCTACGGCGCATTCGGATTCTCCCTCCGGGTTCGGCTCTCGTTTCATGATCCGAAGCGGCCGAAAGATTATCTCGGCGAAAAATCCACGTGGCGCAAAGCGGAAAAAGAAATTATCGCTCTCGCCGAGGCGCGCGGCGCAAAAGCAGAACGGGCTCCCGGAGAAGCCGCCTTTTACGGCCCGAAGGTGGATTTCCTGGCGAAGGATTCTTTGGGACGCGAATGGCAAGTCGCGACGATACAGCTCGACGTGAACCTTCCCGAACGTTTCGACCTCTCCTGTGTTGACGAAAAGGGGAAACCCGAGCGTATCGTGATGATCCACGCGGCAATCATGGGATCCATTGAACGCTTCCTTGCGATCCTCATTGAGCACGTCGCGGGAGATTTCCCGGTGTGGCTGGCACCGGTCCAGGTGCGCGTGCTCCCGATTGCGGAACGCCACCACGCGCAAGCGGAAAGCGCTATCGCGGCGCTGAAAAAAAGCGGTGTGCGCGCAGAGCTTTCTCCCGCCGGCGAAACGCTCGGCAAGCGTATTCGCGAAGGCGAACTGAATAAAATCCCCTACCTTGCCGTTCTTGGGGACCGCGAAGAAAGCGAAGGAACGCTCACTATCCGCAGCAGGGGATCAAACCGGCAAGAAACGCTCACTCCTGAAACGTTCGCTGCGCGAATTCGCGAAGGGGCTCCAAGGTAAACGAAAAAAGGAAGACGCCCCCGCTATCTACGCGGGGGCGTTTTTGTTGCGTTATCGCAGAAGTGAACGGCTTTGCCGAAGGCGCGGTAACACGTTCCCGTCCGCGCCAGTTCGGCCATATGTTCTTCGATGAAAGCGCTGCGCTTCTGGGCGACGACGAACCCCTCTTCCCACAGCAGAAGCTGTGTCGCTTCGTTCGTGCCCAGGAGGGGTTCCGATGCGAAAAACGCTGAAGGAAACCGGCATCTCGCCTCGGCATCGAGGTCAACAAACCCCCCATGCTCGCGGCGGCGCCTCCAAAAGAGCCGCATCGCAATCCTCCATTGTGAAGAAGCTGCCTCCTTGATACGATCGAGCACCGGATATGTCAAAGGCGCTTCCCAAGGTCATTGCGGTGGTCGGTCCGACCGCGTCAGGGAAAACCAAGTTCGCCCTCCTCCTCGCCAAGCACTTCCGCGGCGAGATCATCGTCGCCGATTCTCGGCAAATCTACCGGGGGATGGACATCGGCACGAATAAGTCGCGGGGAGTTTGGAGAACCCGGCGCGGTGTACGGAGATATGCGGTGAACGGCATCCCCTATCACGGCATTGATCTGGCCGAACCGAACGAAACGTTCACCGTACAGCAGTGGAAGCGTTTCGCGGAACGCGCCATCCGCGATATATGGAAACGCGGCAAGATCCCCATCCTTGAGGGGGGTACGGGCCTCTACCTCAGCGCTCTCCTCGACAACCTCACTATTCCGCGCGTGCCTCCCCACAGAAAATTCCGCGAGTCGCTCGAACGGCGAATCGCCGCAGAGGGTCTCGCCCCTCTCGTCCGCGAACTCCTGGAGCGCGATCCGGAATCGGCGGCTTTTCTCGACTTCCACAATCCTCGCCGTGTCGTGCGCGCTCTTGAAGTCATCGAGTTCGGCGGCATGCGCCTCTCCGCGCAACGCGGCAAAGGACCGAAACGCTATGAGGATCTGCGAATCGGTATTACCATATCCCGAGAAGATCTGGACCGGAGAATCCGAACACGGGCGCAAAAGCAGCTTCGCGCGGGGCTTGAGGGGGAAGTACGGGGCCTCACGAAAAAATACGGGTGGGATGTTCCTGCGATGTCCGGCATCGGCTATGCGGAATGGAAGCCGTACTTTGCGGGCCTCGAGCGGAGGGAAAACGTGCTCGCAAAAAACATTGCGCGCAACAAACGCCTTGCGCGCAATCAGCGAAAGTGGTTCCGGAAAGATCCGCGGATCCGGTGGATCACGTCGCCAAAATCAGCGGAGCATCTTGCCGCCGCTTTCCTCTCTTCGCGCGAAGCTTCCGGTTCACGCGCCAGGAAGACGCGGGGGCTCCGATAGCGTTTCTCGCGGGATCATCACGGAGAACGCCGAACCGCCGCCGGGATTGGGACGGAAAAGAATGCTCCCTTGCTGTTTCTCGATCGCGAGTTTGGCAAGGTAGAGACCCGCCCCCACGCCTCGCTGCTCGCGCACCTCTCGGCCAATTTGTTGGAGCGGGCGGAAAAGGCGTTCCGGATGGGAAATCCCGATGCCGGAATCGGCCACGGTGATCACCACAAACTCCGGCGTTTCCTCCGCATTCACCGCAATGCCGCCGCGATCCGTAAACTTCACCGCATTCTCCAGGAGCTCGGAAAGCGCGCGGGAGAAAAACTCGTGGTTCACGAGCGCCCGGGGAAGCGACTGCGGCAGCTCGAGCGAGAAAGAAATC
>MHSZ01000001.1:26799-29206 GCA_001824745.1 Candidatus Terrybacteria bacterium RIFCSPLOWO2_01_FULL_58_14
TTGCGCGCAAGCCCATTGAGGCGCTCCAGCGCCCCGTACGCATCGGCGATCATCTGCCGCACCTCCGGCGTATCGGTTTCGCCCGCCTTCATCTTCTCCTGGAGGAAATCAATCTGCCAGCGCAGAGCCGTAATGGGCGTGGTGATCTCGTGCACGATGACGTCAACGACTTTCGCGCGAAACCGCGCAGAACGCCGCTCCTCTTGCACCTGGGCGATCGCGTCGCGGAAAGAATATACCGTGAAAGCAAAAACCGCGTAGAGGGCGGCGAAGCCGATGGCAATCAACGCCCCTTCGCGGATCTGGATCGCACGAATCGCTCCCGCGGGAACAGCAAGAAGTGTTGCAAGCGCATCCACTTCCCGGACGACGAAGATAATAAAGAACACCGCGGAAACCACGGCAATGACAAATCCAATCGCAAGGAGGCGCTGGTAGGAGTTGGCGGATGCCCGATGCGGTTGATCTGCCATAACTGATATATTTCTCCGCGGCCGTAAGAGCGGCGCCCCTGTATTATATACGAAAACGGCCCCGTACGGGACCGCGAAGCGATCAGCAAGGTTGCGCCCCGGCTTTTTTTCTCGCCGGGGCGCCTGGAACTCGTTCAGTTCGCCGCAGGTTCGGGAACCCGCTCTCTCGGCACCACGAGTCGAATGGCAACCGGGTATTCACGAACAAAAACGAAATGTTCCTTTTCGGGGTCGAACGTTCCCGGGGTTTGCCAGTGCGCCTTCGTCTCGAAGGTGAGCGACCGGCAAATGTGGGGGATGTGCCGTTCGAGGATACGGATCGGCATCGCACAGATCCGCATCACGCGTTCCGCCGGCCCGAGACGCGGGTGCATATCGATAGTGAAAAGCAGAACCGACCGGGCGTAAGGACCAGCAGAGCTCATCTCGCCTGTCTCTCGATGGTACTCGCGGCACTGTGCCGTGATCTGACCGGCAGCGGGAACCGCAAGGTCAGGGACGGCGGCGAACCTCTCCTCAACCAAACCATCGAGCTCGGCAAATGCGTCGAGTGCATTTGGCGCCGGCGGAGAAACCGGAGGATCCTGTTGCGGCTCAAGGTGCCACGTGAGCGACTGAATCGTCTTGCCCAGATCAGCCCATGTCAGCTGAGCTTGCCGCTTGCACGCTTGGCACTGCCACGTCTCCATCATGAACGTCTGCGATATCGCAATGGGTTGCATCGCGATACGGGAACCGCAGCGGCATACCACGTGATGGCTCGTCTCGCTGCAACTCTGGCATTTGAGAAACTGCACGTGACCCTGTTCGGTCGACTGTTCGACTCTCCAGGGACCCACGCAGTACCCGTTTCCGCAAGGAAACATGGTTGATCACCTTCCTTTTGGGATACCGTGCAAAGGCCCTTCGCAGCGAAGAACTCCCCTGCACTGCTGATGCGTCCCTCGCGCAATGCGTATCGCGGCGCTTGCTGACGATGCTGCAATCACTGCGGAGAACCCGCAGGGGCTCTTCTTGCAGCAGGTAAGGCCGCATGCGCATGCGCACCGAATCTTCCACTCGATCAGACGCGACTCTTGGGGCGGGAGGTCCCGCCGCCCGCTGATCGTACGGCCATGATAATGCCGCATTGGTGCCTCCTTATTCAGGAATCAAAGAATGATCTTCCCCGGCGCCGCGATGCGTTCCGCACAACACAGCGTCGCGTCAGAGGAGATCGCCGCCTTCACGCCCTAAATCCGTGAGGTTCGCGGGGGGCTGTAGTACGGCAATGTGCCGTCTGGACCACTCCCGCAAGCACAGCCCCTCGCTCTCCACGAACAAGTCCACGGGGGTTCATGAAATGGTCCGCAAGACGCTCCGACCGTAAGCGCTGCGAACGAAACCGTGAACTCGATATAAATATTATACATCCGAAATACAAAAAGTCAAGCCCCGCTCGGCGGGGCCTGCTGCATCCCCTCTCTCACTCTTCGGCCAAGGCCTTCAAGAGGGCTCCCTTAGCTCGCTCAGGGTTCGCTCTTCCCCGGCTTGCCGCCATGACCTTCCCGACAAGGAAGGAAAGAACCGCTTCTTTGCCGCTCTGGTAGTCCGCAATGGCTTTGGGGTTCTCGGCGATCACGCGCCCGGCGATCTAGGCAATTTCCCCTTCGTCGGAAAGTTGCGCCAGGCCGTGCTCTTCGATCAGTTCGGACGGATCCCGTCCCGTGCCGAACATCTGGCGCAAAATGTCTTTCGCGGCGCGTGAAGTCACCTTGCCCTGCGCGAGAATCTTCATGAGCTCCGCAAAATCTTCGGGTTTGATCAAAAGATCGCCCACCGTGCCTCCATGCTCAACGAGGAGCCCCCGGAGGTCCGAGAGCAGATAGTTTGCGGCAAGCCGCGTGAGGCGGACCGGATCCTGTTTCCCCCCCTCACTCGAAACCCACTCGCGA
>MHSZ01000001.1:29321-38806 GCA_001824745.1 Candidatus Terrybacteria bacterium RIFCSPLOWO2_01_FULL_58_14
TACTTCGGCATGGATTTCAGAAATCTCTTCTTCCGTGAACCGCAACGGCGGAATATCCGGTTCCGGGAAGTAGCGATAATCATGGGCCTCTTCTTTCGAGCGTTGGGAGAATGTCTGCTCCTTCCCGTCGTGCCATCCGCGCGTCTCCTGGCTCACCTTATCTCCCCTTTCCAGCAGCTGTTGCTGCCGTTCGATCTCGTAGGCCACGGCGAGACGCGCCGATCGAATCGAGTTCAGATTCTTTATCTCTACCTTCGTGCCCAACGGAGCATCGTGCTCGTTGGGGCCCGTGCTACGTGAGTCCGAGGACTGGTTGGGCTCTGGGTCTGGGTTCCGAGGAGTTGCGCCGCGCGGGCCGCTCCCCGAAACTAGGCGCAAAGAAATATTCACCTCCACGCGCATCTCCCCTTTCTCCATATTCGCATCCGACGCGCGGACGTAACGGAGGATGCGTTGGAGCTCTTCGGCAAAGAGCGCTACGTCTTCTGCTGAACGCAAATCCGGTTCCGTCACCAGCTCCATGAGAGGCACGCCGGCGCGGTTGAAGTCGACCGAGGAATAATCCGCAGCCGGCGGATGTGCGAGCGTACCGGTATCCTCTTCAAGATGGATACGCGTGATGCGGACCGTATGGCCGTTTTCGAGCGCGAGCGACCCCCCGCTGCAGAAGGGAAGATCGTATTGCGAAATCTGGTAGCCCTTCGGAAGATCGGGGTAGAAATAGTTCTTCCGATCGAATTTCGAATAGCGCGCAAGCTCGCTTCCGAGGGCTGCGCCCACGCGCTGTGTCAGCCGAATCGCTTCGCGATTCGGTACGGGAAGCGTTCCGGGATGCCCCAAACAAATCGGGCAGACGTTCACGTTCGGATGGTGCTCGTTGGAATCGTTCCGGCACGCACAGAACATTTTCGTGCGCGTCTTGAGCTCCGAATGGATCTCTAACCCGATGACCGCCTCGTACGACATCGCCCCCATCGTAACGATGCTTCCGAAAAAGCGCCAGCCCAAGAAAATACCGCCCCGTGGGGCGGTTTATTCTCCGAAGATGCGGGTATCGAAACGCGTGAAGATCTCCGCCCACGCGGGATCCAGCGCGTTTTGCCGGATGAGACGTTGAATTTCGTCGCGGTTCGCCCACCGCCAATCCGTTGCTTCATCGCGCTGGAGCGTCGGCTGAAAGTTTTCCGGAACGGTGAAGCGGTACACCCACCATTGGTGGCTATCGTACCGTGCGCCGCTTTGCGGGTTTTCCCGTCGGCACCTATTTTCAAGCAGATCTTTCAGTACAAGCTGCGAGTCGTCGGGGCGGGAAACGTAGAGACCCACCTCTTCCGAAAGTTCGCGCATAACCGCGTCTTTCGGGTCTTCCAGCTCTGAAGGCCCAACCTCATCGAGGTGCCCTGCAGGAGGAGCCCAGGAGACCGGATACTTCGCGCGGTGGATAAGCAACACGAAACTCGTGTCATTCCCTCGATGCACAATCGCACCAACGGACTTCCAGGGGCATTCTCCCCCGCCCTGATTATGCTTCTCGGACATGCGGACGAGACCCTCCTCGCTGCAATATGTAAACGAACTCCTCCGGACTTGCGACAAGCCGGGGGTGAAAATGGATATTCACGCAGACCTCGTAGGGGTGAATCGCGGTCGTGAAAATCGGTTTTCCTGACGCACCTGCCGCCGCAATGAGGTCAAGAATATCCGGTTCCCAGTCCCCCTTCGGCGAATAGACGAGAAAGATATCTACGAAACGCGCCTGGTGAAGCGCTCGCGCGCTCAAATCGGAGAGGATGATGGGGATATATCCCTCACGGCGGAGAAGCTCTACCCAGGGCGCTGCGTCCTTTTGCTCTGCCGGCGGCACAATAATGCCGACGTACTCTCCCAGATATCCCATGAGCTCTTCGGGCGTGGAGGTAATAGCTTCCACATACTCCGCAGAGGATTCGGGTAACTCCTTGAAGGTGAAGATGGGCTTCCCTAAATGCCGCGCATAGCCAAACTCCAAACGCGTATTCACGCCAAACTTCCCCTTCTCGTTATAGATGAACACGAGATCCGCGCGCCGGACCCGGTCGAAATGGCCGTGGATTGCCGTCGCAACGTTTTCGCGGTAATCGGGATCCTCCATGCGCTTCTCTTCCGAGAGCATGAGAAATGCCCTGGGACGCCCTTCGAAATCGGGCCTGAACGCCGCAACGGTCGCCTCCACAAGGCCGTGGTAGAAACCGTATACGCCCTCTTTCTGCGCCTGGCTCCCGCAGATAACGATCGAGCGCTTCATATCGCCGGCATAGCACGCCCCTTTGAGAACGACAAGAGAATGTCGCGTCCGAAGCTCAATGCTTGGATCTCTGTGCGAGCGCTTCCTCCACGCGCGGCAGGAGCTTTGCGAAAACCTCATCTTCGCTGCCGCGAGCATCGATAAGGTGAACGCTCTCGTTCTTGAAGAATGTCGCGAGTTTCTGATACGAAGTGCGCACGCGTTCGAGCGTTTCGCGGTGCTCGAAAATATCGGGGTCTTTATGGAGCCGTGCTAATGCCTCGTCCGCAGGAAGTTCGAGGATAAAGCTCACGTCCGGCAGGAAAAACCATTTCAGCTCTTCGTGCATCCGGTAGAGATCCTCGAAGGAGAGCGAGGTGGTCGCCTCGCCGTACGCCATCGTCGAGAAACAGTAACGATCGAGCACCACCACCGTGGGCGCTAAAGCGCCAAGCTGCGGAATAACTTCCCACACGAGATGCCGCTGGCGATTATCAATGAAAAGCCGCTGAATCTCTTCGGGAGTTGGCCGCGTACCATCGCCGTCAATGCCGGTAATCGCGCGGCGCAAACGATGGTCGCCCTCCGTCATCTGTCCCCACCACGGTTCTTTCGTGTAGACCGCGTGAATGCCACGCGAATCGAGCTCCCGCACGAGTCGATGCGCTTGCGTGGTCTTCGCCGCGCCATCAATCCCGTCAATGGCAATCGCGATACCGGAGTAGGGATTCTGCTGCATGGGCAATAATCCTGATCCACAAATGCTATCCGAATACTCCAAATACGAATTCGTGGCATTCGGATCGCGCCGCATTCGGATTATCGGAAGTGTTTCAGAAATTGAGGTGCATCTTGCTTGCTTCCGGCCCCTCATCGCCGTAGTACTTGCTCTTGCGACGCGGATCGCCGTAGGGCACCTCGGCTTCGGAAGAAAGCTTGTAAAACGTCATCTGCGCGATCGGCATCTTCCAATAAAGCCGCACGGGAAGCTTGCCGATATTATTGAGCTCGAGCGTCAACCGCAAGCAGTTCCCCGGATCGAGAAATCCCGCCGTTGCATGCACGATGATCCCCAGCCGTCCGAGTGAACTTTTCCCGGTGAGCTGCCCTGCAATCGCAGGAGAAACACCGACTTTTTCAAGGGTGCAGCCAAGCACAAACTCACCGGGGTGAAGAACAAAGGGCTGATCCGCTACGATGCGCACTTCCTCCATCATCCCATCGAGCGGCTGCTTCACGTCGATGGCACCATGCCCGCTTGTCTTGAAACACAAAAAGCGATCTCCGAGGAGGAGATCGACAGACGCCGGCTGCACTCTCGCTTCGTCGAAAGGATCGACGCTGATGAGGCCCTCGCGGACGCCGCGGATAATATCACGATCAGACAGAATCATATTTCGAAAATCCCAAACCCAAAATCTCAATGACCAATCGTATTGGGCGTTGGGGTTTGGACATTGGTCATTCCACCGTGATGCCCATGCTCCTCGCCGTGCCCTCAATGCTCTTCATCGCCTGTTCGACATCCTGCGTATTCAAATCGGGCATCTTCGTTTCCGCAATCTGCCGGAGTTGTACCCGACTGATCTTTCCGGCATCTCGTTTATGCGGCTCGCCGGATCCCTTCTCAATGCCGGCTGCTTTCCGCAAAAGATCAGAGGCGGGCGGCGTTTTGTACCGCAGCTCGTACGTGCGATCCTCATACACGGTGATCTCCACCGGAATGATAGAACCGGCCTTGTCGCGCGTGGCCTCGTTGAACTTCTGGCAAATCTCTTGGATATTGAGCCCGTGCTGCCCCAACGCCGGCCCCACCGGAGGTGCCGGTGTCGCCTGCCCGGCAGACATCTGGAGCTTCACAATGGTTTTTACGGTTTTTGCCATATCAGAGTTTCTTGACTTGCAGGAAGTCGAGCTCGACGGGCGTATCGCGGCCAAAAATATTCACCAGCACCTTCACCTTACCACGAGCTTCATCTACCTCGGAAACTTTTCCATCGAAATCCTTGAAAGGCCCGTCCGTAATCTGCACCGACTCCCCCACCGTCACGTCCACCTTGTACTCCGGCTCTTCCACGCCCATGCGCTTGAGCATGACGTCGACCTCGCTTTTGTCCAAGGGGGTCGGAGTGGTTCCCGCGCCAACGAATCCTGTAACGCGGGGAGTGTTGCGCACGACGTACCAAGAGTCATCGGTGACGATCATCTCGACGAGCACATAGCCGGGGTAGATTCGCTCTTCAATGATCCGGCGCTTTCCCCCCCGTACTTGAATGCGCTTCTCTTTGGGAACCACGACTTGAAAAATCTTGTCTTCCATCCCGAGCGATTCAATGCGCTGTTTGAGCGCCCGCGATACCGCATCCTCGTAACCGGAATACGTATGCAGTGCATACCAGTTCCTCCCGTATTGTGCGGTCTGCCGTGCCATTCCAAGAAATCCCCGAGCGCCGAGTTTATGATTCGTTGGTCGGAGACCCGTATACTAGCGACTTGTGAGCAGCCAGAACACCCCGCGCTCAAAAAGGAAATCGAAACCGCCCAGGAGCATGGCGACTGCTCCCGAAAGGAGAATCACGGCGGCCGTCATGCGGATAACCTCTGCGCGCGTCGGCCAGTCCACTTTCTGAAGTTCTCGCCGCGCCTCCACGAGGTAGGTGATGAGGCCGCTTGCGGCTCCGCGGATGGCTCCAGGAATCACCGTCATGAAAATACGCCCCCAGGCGCTTCCGTATCGTACCTCACAAAGCAGCAGCGTCAAGTCCGCGCCGGGGTTCTCGGGACGACGGGAAGCGCCTTTGCGTCATCGGCTTTTCTCCCAAGGGAAAAGAATCCATAGCTTCTTTTTCTCGCTAACCCATACGTCCGGCTCCACGATGCTCTTCCGATGGTAAAAAATCGTCACGAGCGTATGTGTTCCCGCAAACGCGCGCAGGGTTTTTCCCGTGTCGACAATATCGTCCACGATAAGCGTGCGGCGGCTCCGCGGACGCGTACAGAAAGGTATGCCGAGCGCATGCGAGAGCACGACCGCAAGCGCCAACCCGCCTCGCGGCGGTCCCCACACGCCGTCGAAACGCTTCTGCGTCCGGCGAAGCCGCTGCGTAATCACCCGGACATCGCGATCGAACTGCCTCCACGTATATCGCCGTACGCGCTTCATAGAACTCCTTCAGGAAATATGCTCCAACGTACCATGTGAACTCTGTTCGGAACATTGCGAGGCGGCACCCGGCGCGCGTATTGACAAGTGTGAGAAAATATGCAAAACTTGTTCCGATCTGCTCATTGCCAACATATTCAAAAGACACAGGAGGAGGAAATCGTGCTCATACTCGCTATCCTCGCCGTACTTGTTGCGGTCGGCGCCGGCTTCCTCGTGAAGCTGGCACTCGACCGAATCGAGACACCCCTCGAAATCACGTGGCGGGAGTTTCTCGTCGGCGCGCTCATCATCGCCGTGCTCATCGTGCCGCTCAGCACCTGGGTCGGCTGGCGCGTGGCGAAATCCGGCACGCTGAGCTTCCGGGAGTACTGGAACGGCTACGAGCTCGAAACGCAGTGGGAACGCACGCAGTGCAGCCGCGATGGGCCGTGCGTGCACGAATACGACTGCGATCCATGGACGCACATCCACGTCGAAACCTCCACCGATTCGAAGGGGAACACCACGACCGAAACCTACCCGCACACGCACTACCGCTCGTGCCCGTATACCGACGAGGAGTGGACCTTCCGCATCGATACGACGCTCGGCGCCTACACGATCGCAGACCACTGGCTCCCGACCAATCCTGAAGAGCATCGGTGGCGCTCCGGAAAGAGCGTCCCCGACCGCTTCGCGTCGGGCATCCCGGAGTTCTGGGCTGCAGCGAAGGCGCGCATCGACCGAGGAGACCCCGGACCGGTCACAAAGAGGATGACCTACGACAACTACATCCTCGCGTCCGACCGTTCGATCCTGAAGCAGTACAGCGACCAGATCGCGCGCTTCAAGGCCGACGACCTACTCCCCGACGTTGCGCGCGATATCCGGGATTTCTACTACGCGGATAAAGCGCACTTCGTCGGCTACGCGCCCCGCGACCCTGAAGGACGGCAAACGGCGCTCGCATGGCAAACGGCGCTCATGCGCCTCAATGCAGCACTCGGAAGCGAACTCCAGGGAGATCTTCATCTCGTCATCGTGCAAGACAACCGGGTGAGCGCCGAACCCGACGCATATCTTCTTGCGCTGAAAGCGCACTGGACGAACCCGGGCGAGTTCGGCGACGACGCCTTGAGCAAAAATGCTATCGTGGTCGTCATCGGCACCGACGACGGCGCTACCGTCACCTGGGCGCGCGCGACAACCGGCATGCCGCTCGGAAACGAGGCAATGCTCACCGCCTTGCGCACGCGCCTCATCGGCACCGCCCTCACGCCAGAAAACGTGATCGGCGATGTGCGCGGCGAGTTCTACGATGACGTGGACGAAGAGACCGGCGAATCGGAACGCGACGTTCGCGGGCAACACGGCAATGGCACCCTCGAACGGATTTTGTGGGGCCTCAACGACCCCGCAACGCGTTTCCAGCGGATCTCGATGACCGGGAAGGACGCCGACGACATCGGCGGAGGGTTCCTCTACCTGGACTCGGAGATCCAGCCCTCAACGGGCCAGAGAATCGCGATCGCCGCGGTCATCTTCGGGATCTCGCTTCCCGTTTGGCTCGCATTCGCCTTTATCGGCGAGCGCCTCCCCACCCGCAGGCGAGATTTCTAGAAACCCGGGCAAAACACACCACAGGAGGTTGAAACAATGGAAGCACTGATCGAGAAAGTGAAGGCGCGCCCCTTCCTCTTCGGAGGAATCGCCGCTGCCTTGATCGCCGTGATCGTGCTGGTCACCAGCTGCTACTCGTACACCAACGGCGTCCGGAGCACCGGCATCGAGAAAGAGCAGCAGCTCACCGCCCAGTACCTGGACAACCAGAACTACCTCTCCGCCTACATCTCCGGCTTCCACGAGCAGGTGAGCGTCGCGCAGGCCCAAAGCGCCGTGCTCGACGAGATCCTGCTCGACGCGGTCAAGGGCCGCTACGACGAAGGCGGTTTCGACGTCGATTCGGCGCTGTTCACCGCCGTGGTCGAGGCGTACCCGGAAGCCAGTGCGCAAACGCTGCTCCAAAACTGGGGCAAGATCCAGGACTACATCGCCTCGCAGCGCGAAGGGTACCGCAATCAGCAGTCCAAGCTCCTCGATATCCTCCGCTCCTACGACTCCTGGCGCAAAACGGGGTTCGTGAAGAACTTCATTGCGGGCAGCGTCCTCGGCTTCCCCAGCGACAACCTCGAGGCGCGCGTGGGCGACACGGTCCTCCGGGGCCCTGTAGCACGGGACAAGATGTACCAGATCGTCCTCACCCGCGACGCGGTCGCGGCCTACGAAACCGGAGAGATGGACCCGCTCGAGGTTCCGTCCTCCGGCACCGAACCGTAAGGAGCAACCAAAAAACATCGGCCCCGACATTTGTCGGGGCCGATTTCTTTGCTGGCGCTTAGGCCGCTGCGGTCTTTTTCGGCGGCGCACCGCAGGGACAGTCAGCGGCATGGCCGTTGCGGTGATCGATGATCGTTTCGTTGCCCTCAAGAAGGATTGCGCGGTCCAGGACGCGGCGGATGCGCGTGGGCGTGACGCCGTCTTCGGCGAACTCCTCCACCTTCGCGATGCCGATGGTGTAGACGCCACCTTCTCGCGGCTCGCACTCGCAGAGGACGATATCGCCCTCTTTGAGTTCCTGCCGGAAGCTCCGGCTGTCGTCGCGCACGAGAATGCCATCGCTCAACCAGATGTTCATGTGGCCCATCGCGTGGTCAGACCCGTGATAGGTGCTCAGGTAGAACTTGTTCTGTTGAGTCACTGCCAACCTCCCTGTTCTGATTGTTATCGAGCCGCCATCAATAAAGCATACCTGTTGTTTTTTGGCAAGCACAGAAAAAAGAAAAGCAAAAGGCCCCGATATGGGGCCTTTTGCGCGACACTGTCGTTTCAGGCGTGCGATTCGCCGCGGCGCCGCATCCACATCACAATCGCGAGGATGATTGCCGCAAACAGCGCAACCCACCACCAGCTTCCCATAAGATCGGCAAGGGAAGCCATCAGCGAGGGTTTCTCCGGTGCTGGCTGTCCCTGTTCTTGCGCCGAAGGCGCGGCTGGGGATTCCGTCGGAGAACCAACCGGGGGTTCCGAGTCTGTTGCCAACCCGAGTACCTCACCTGCTGCTTCTCCCTCCGATGACGTAGAGCCACCTGCGGGGGTCGACGAAGGGGTTCCTGCGGGTGCGGACCCCTCCTCCTGCTCAGATGATGGAGAAGGCGGCGGCTGCGACGGCTCATTGGGAGGAGGCGGAGACGCGGGCTCCTCATTGTTTCCTTGCGGGGATGCCGGCGGAGCGCCAAAATCAGCGCCGTTGTTGCCGCCCGGAGGCGTTCCTCCCGGCGTGGTGAACTGCTGCTCCCCGCCCACGGCTTCTGGCGACCCGTGCGACACCGTGCGGTAGTAGTAGGTCGTTGCCGGAGCAAGACCCGAAACCACTACAGTGTGGTCGAGCACAAGTGCTGGATCCTCTGGCGTCGAAAACGCGTAACCATAGCAGTTGAGCGCGTCGTTGGGCGCAGGACACGGCCCGTCGCCGATCAGCGGATCGGGGTGCGGCGCGCTGTCATAAATCACGCGGCTCGTAGCCAAGTGATCCGTGACCCAGGTGGCCACAATGCTCATCAAATCACCGATTTGCGTCGAGGTGTGCTCTTCAGAGATAACCGGCACCGGCACGTAGGCAATGGGGCCTGCGAACGCCGTGTGCTCGACATTGCCGGCATTGTCAGTAGCGTTCACCTCAAGACAGTAGATGCCGGGTTCTGGCGGGACCCAATCGTGATTCCACGTGACGGTGACCGGATCAACGCTCACGAGATTCAGCGCGATGATTTCTGTTTGAATCGGCTCCGAAGGACACTGAATCTCAGCAAAGCCGGCGAAGAAGCTTTGCGCAGGAAACTGATCAATCAAATCGAAATCAGGATCGCCTTCTGGAAGGATTCGAAGAAGGTCAAAGTCAGGATCGCCTTGGATGCGATGCACCGACAAATCGGCACGGCCGCCGCCCTCTTCGCTGATTGCAGCGTTGTCCGTTGATGTCCCTCTCAACTCAAGCGACACGATTTCGGTATCGATGAC
>MHSZ01000001.1:38816-42340 GCA_001824745.1 Candidatus Terrybacteria bacterium RIFCSPLOWO2_01_FULL_58_14
TCTCCGTCCAAGGAAATCTGCACCTGGCCATCGGGCCATACGAAAACGTCGAAGAAAGAATCCTGTACGAGCGGCACTTCTGGAAGACCAATGCGATACGTAATGTCGAAGAACGAATCCACGGCCCACGGCGTCGTAGTGTGCCATCCGTCGCGCCATTCCTCGAAAAGTTTGTACTCGCCGGGTTCGATATCCGAAATGTCAATGTCGAAACGCCCATCCGGAATATCGCATTCGTCCGGAATATCGCAATCCGGATTCTCTCCGTCAGCGATATCGCATTCATCTGGTACGCCGTTGACATTGCAATCGCCGCCGGTCAAATCCATCGCAACGATCTCAACGGGAATCGGTCCTTCGCCCTCCGGTTCGCCAACGCGTCCGAGTGCTATGGTCCAACCCTCAATGCCCGGCTCATTCGTGAAACCGTTTGGCACATACCACACTCCATCCCTGTCGAGATCGTGGAACTTGTAGCCGGTGATGACCGGCGGATTCCAGTTGCCGAAGAAAAAATCATAGGAACCACCAGCTCCAATATTCACCTCTCCGTCCCAATAGGTGCCAAAACCCCTGCCTCCTCTGTCGGGCGGGTTTACGGCAACCCAACTCTCCCATCCTTCTCTTGCTTCCCATCCATCTCCTCCCCATTGCACTGACGGATCCTCCTGAAGCACGAGCTCGTTGGGATCTTCAACCGGAACATCCTCCCAATAATCGGTATAGCCATCCTCTCCTGTCGCGCGGTCGCTGATAAACGTGAATCCACGGTCGTTATAAAGAGAGATGCGCCAACCCGCCAAAGGATAGTCGCCATTCTCCTCATCGAACTCGCCATTCTGATCCGCGTCGAAGTACTTGAACACGCGGATACGCGCAGTTTGCTGCTCTTCCTCACACGTCACGAGGACGTCGTCGATATCAACGGTCACGTTGTTGTTATTCGCAGTAGATCGGAAGGTCAACGACGCACCCCCATCACATACCTCATTGGGTAAGGCGAGTGGTTCATCACCAAGATCAAGCCAACCAGTATTCTCCTTGATGCTATATTCTGCAAATGGCGCATCGTCTGGACCGCCAAGGATAACCTGGAGTTTCGCCGCCACCGCTGCTCCGCCATCTCCCCGCCATCGGAATGTCAACAGCGCATCTGTCTCTCCGCCGGAAGGAATTTCATGAGTAATCGTGGCTTTCGGATGATCTGCATGGTTTTCGTCGTTCGTGTTCTCCCCGTGAAGACGTGCGAAACGGCCACGGCCAGGGTTGCCATTGTTACGAATCTGCTCTTTATTCTTATGCGGTCCATCGTTATCATCCTCCCCATCGGCAATATCCCATTCGTTCAATGCTTCTTCCCAGCCTCCGCCAACAACGGGGCTATTCTCATCTCGAGTAAAATCATCGAAAAACAGCGGCACCGTCGCTGCCTGTGCGATCTGCGGGACAAATAAAAACGCACTGCCCTGAACGCTCAGGGTCAATGCGGTAACAATACTCAACGCTTTCCATGCGGCCTGTTGATATGCTTTCGGCATCATGAGTTGTTTATCTTAGCGAAAGCCGATGCGAAATGCATCGTGCTTGACTGACAAATCTTAGCACGGAGATCTGCCGCGGTCAAGGGCAGCGTAATGGTTCAAGCGCTTGGAACCATCCGACGATTCACTATCCAAAATCTCGAGAAAAAGAGAAGGCGCCGGGAGGCGTCTTCTCTTCTCTGAGGCCAACGATGCACAACTACTATCGAAGACGGAAGAGCATGCCCTCTAACGCGTCCACGTCCGTTCGTCCTCGAGAACGCCCGCCGTCCTGCTCGCCCTCATCTTCATCCTCATCCTCATTTTCTTTGTCCTCCTCATCACCTTCCTGTGCGTCGTCACCAGAGGAAGCATCCTCTCCGTCTTCTTCGTCGTCATCGTCATCCACATTAATGGATACCTCGATATTCAACTCTTTCCGCGCCTCCAGCAGAAGCTTGGCCTCTTGGGCAATGCGATGGGCCTGTTGGAAGAGCACGAATGCCTCGCCGTAGGCCCCGGCTTCCAGTTTCACTTTGCCGTCGGCAACCGTTTTTTCTGCAACTTCGAGACGGGCGCGGGCTTGGGCTGTCGCGGAAGCGCCGAGGCGTTCCTCCCACTTGGCGAGGTACTCCGTGACTTCGGCGATTTTGTGTTCTGCAGCGCGCAACCGTCCCTCTGCGGCCTCCTGCACGTTCGTTGATGAGCCCGCAGACACGTGAGCTTCCAGCTCCGAGCGGCCGGAAACCGCCGCTTGTCGCGCAAGTCCAATGCGAACCGCAAAGCCGGCGATATGCTCGCCGTCATCTGTCGCTAACTCCGCAAGGATGCGCTCGTGCGCCCTCAGAGCCGCTTCGAGGTTCGAGCTAAGCCGTGCGGCAATATCCTCACGGCCCTCTGCTCTCAACCTCGCGATTTGCTCCTCAACCCGCGCCGCGAACGCGTCAAAGCGTTCCTCAAGCTGCGCGCGGACTTCTGCGTTGAACTCCTCCTCCACCGCCAGGGTCTCTGCCTCCTGGAGCCGTCGCTCCATGCGCCGAATATCCCATGCGACATCGCCTTCATCCGATACGGTGATGAACGCACGCATATTCTCATTCACGTGCACCTTGATCGGATAGAGCGCATCGCCGGGAAGCGTATTTTCTGCGGCGAACGATACGCCGCCACCTGCGAGAACAAGAATAAGTAAGAGTATTGGCATAGGTTGACGAATAAATGTCCACAAGAAAACGCGTGGCGACCTTTGCCATATATGACGGGCAGCGATCGGTTTTCTTACCGAAGGTCGCGCCTGCATAAAAACCAGGAGCCGCTGGCGCAATGCGCTCTTCTCGTCTCCGGTGAGACGAATCTCGTTAATTTCGTGTTTCAGGTGATGAAATGGGTTGCTCATGCAGGGAGCGCAATCTGGCGAAGCTCTTTTATGGCGCGATGGAGACGAACCGAAACGACATTTGGCGACTCGCCGAGAATCTGGGATATCTCTTTGGGACCGAGGCCGTCGATATAACGCAGGAGAATAACCTCGCGATATTGGGGCTCGAGCCGATCGACAACGTGCAACATTCGCGCCGCATCAATCCGGCCATGCACTGCAGCATCTTGAGAAGTGCCCGGATCAAACCCTTGTTCTTGCAAGGCGTCCAGCGATGTTTCCCTTCCTCTTTTTCGCGCGGCATCCACGATGAGATTGTGCGCAACGCGATAGAGAAATGCCCGGATGTTTTTGATGCCATTTCCCTGCGCCGCATATTCCCACGCGCGGACGAACGTCTCCTGGGTGAGATCCTTCGCGTGTTCGCGATCGTAGACGCGGAAATAACAATGCCGGAAGATGGCATCGGAGAATGCGTCATACGCCTTGAGAAACTCTCGTTCGCTCATCTTTCCGTTCATCATATACGACGGGGTAAGCCGCCTTTTCTTACCGCGAAAGCACAAAAACGGCAATCGGAGCAGCACGGCCCTCATACCAAAACGGTTTCTTGCTGATCCCCGCAG
>MHSZ01000001.1:42416-45461 GCA_001824745.1 Candidatus Terrybacteria bacterium RIFCSPLOWO2_01_FULL_58_14
CGCAAGAAAGGTAATCCAGACCAGCCCTCGTCTGCTACACTGGGTGCATGGAACACGCGGTGTTGTTTCTCGTGGGTTTCGCGATCCTGCTGAAAGGATCGGGGGTATTGATCACCGGCGCCTCTTCGCTCGCGCAACAGCTGCGGCTTTCCACTTGGTTCATCGGCATCGTCATCGTCGGCATAGGGACTTCTATCCCCGAACTGAGCATCAGCTTCGCGTCGGCCTTCAACGGAGTAACTATAGGGCTCGGCACGATCATCGGCAGCAATACCTTCAATATCTTCGCGATTCTCGGCATCGCGGCCCTCCTCTCCCCCCTCGCCCTGCAACGATCGTGGGTGCTCCGCGACCTTCCCGTAAACATCGCGGCGATTCTCCTTGCAGCAATCGCCCTTTATCTACCCATCCTAGGCGACCCCGCCTTCACCGGCATCAGCCGCCCAGAGGGCATCGCGCTCCTCGCGAGCTTTCTTGTGTGGATGACGTACTTGGGCACCAGGAAGCGCGCCGACACTGCCAGTGATCCCGACATCCGAATCGTTGCCATTCCCATCGCGATTGGCATGGTCGTCTTCGGCATTTTGGGCGTCATTTTCGGCGGGCGCTGGGTCGTCGAAGGGGGTGAAGCGCTCGCGCGCGCCGCAGGAGCAAGCGAAGCGTTCATCGGCCTCACGGTTATCGGGATCGGCACCTCGCTTCCGGAACTCATCGTCTCCGTAAGAGCCGCGTTGCGCCGCAATGCCGCCATTGCAGTGGGCAACATCGTCGGCTCCAATGTCTTCGATTTCTTAGGCATCTTCGGCCTCACCGCAGCAGTGCGACCCATTCCCGTAGAGCCCGGCCTGGCTTTCGACATTCTCATCACCGCGCTTTCTGCGTGCGCGCTTTTTGCCGCAATGTTCGTCGGGAAACGCTATGTCCTGGGCCGCCTCCAGGGATTCGGGCTCCTCTCGGCGTATCTTGCTTACTTTCTTTTCCTCCTCGTTCGCGGATGACTCCACGCCTCACGCGCACGATACGCGGGGCGATTGACAACGACGCCTCGTCTCCTAAGATAAGCCCACGTACATTCCCAAAAGGAGCAACCGGTGAAATACCCCGTTGCGAAATGGATACGCCTCGTGCGTCCGCTCATCGAGGAAAAGCTCGGCCCCCTTCCTCCTTTCTCGATACGCGCATACCTGCCACCACCAGGATGGCGCCGTGGGATTCCCTGGGAATTCGATCGAAACGAACGCGGAATTACCTTTCTCTACTACCCCAAGCGCATTCGCGTTCATCTCCAAAGAGAGGAGAGCGGCTATCTCGCGTATGTGCTGATCCACCACCTCATTCACCTCTACCAAGAACCTCACTTCATTGTTCCCCTGTCGGAAATGTCCGAAAAGCAACCGTGCAAGCAGTGGGTAGAGGGGTCGGTAGATCTTGCGGCGTGGAGCATTCTCGCTCCTCTGGTCGCATCGCTTGATCGTGACGACGCGCTGATTGCCCAAATGTTCGGAGAATCCGCACAGGGCGATCCTGAAGAAACAATCGAAGGGTTTACTGCACATTTTTTTGCCTCACTCGCGAAATCTCTCCATCGGCGAGGCATGCTCACCCACCCCACAGTTGCGGCATTGGAGCTCCCCTTCTCGCTGCCCATAGCGACGGATGCTCGCATACAAGAACTCATCGTCGGGCAACAAAAGCTCCGTATGCAATGGACAGGGAGAAATATCGCGTATGCGCTCGGTCACGCCCGCTGCGCACGCATCGTCTCCTCGGGCATCATGACGATTGACCAACTTCTGCGGACGCCGATGACCGATCGGAAACTCCGGCAGCTTGCCGGAATCTAAAAAGAGCCCCAAAGGGGCTCTTTCGCTTCTCACTCTTCCCTGGCCGGGAAAGCGCTCTTCTCTTCAACGGCGTGCGCGATAATTTCAATATTGCAGGACTGATGCGTTTTGCACCACTCCTCGCACTTCTCTGCCCATTCGCGATCGCGGTATTTCATCCCGCACTCCCCGCAACAAAACAGCGTTTTCCCTTGAATATTCTCGGTCGCCACCATGCTTGCATCATAGCGAATCCTTCCTGAAAGAGAACCCCCGCCTTGTGGCGGGGGTTATGGTTACCATCCGGACGGAATCCAGATGTTTTTGGTGTTCGTTGCGTCCCAGAGGAATCGGTCGGACTCCCCTTCGGCACCGAACCAATCAACCTGGTGCCCGTCATTCGTGACGGTTTTCTTCATGTTGCTGACGGACGCGGCCTTCACGGCAGCGCACGCCTGCTTGCTGCCGTAGCACCACAGCGCGTCAACGTCCTTGTGCTCGGCCAAGACCTTGGCTGCGGCATCCGGGTCTTCTGCCGTAAGAATGTTCAGAGTGCTTGCGGGAATTTCCGAGGCCTGCAGGATCTGGAGGAGTTCCAGTGCGGGCAACGGATTCTTCCCGGCCACCATGACCACGGCGTTCCCCATCGCGAATGCCGGCCCAAGTGTCGAAACGAACCCGAGCAGCGGACAATCGTCCGGAGCGCGAACCGCAAGTACGCCCCGCGGTTCCCGAATCGCCGTAACGACGGCGGGCATCGGAACCTGCTGCACAGTGCCCCCGAACTTGTCGGCGTACCCTCCCCAAAAGAGTAGGCGGTCAACGGACTTGCGCACTTCAGCGTGCGCGCGTCGTGTTCCGTATCCGCACTGTTGGAGAAGTGCCGCGAACCGTTCCTGATGCTTCTCGAGGTTCTCTGCGGCAAAACAAAGGATCTTGCCGCGAAGATCGGCTGTCGTATTCGCCCATGTCGGCACCGCCTCTCGCGCTGCGCGTACGGCGTTGCGGACATCCTTGCGGTTCGCGTCAGCGCATACCGCAAGAACCTCTCCTGCAGGATTGCGCACGGAAAAGCTTGCCTGCCCATCCGGACGCGCCAGTTTGCCGCCGATAAGGAATCGGTACGTCCGATCGATATCCAGAAGCGGCTCGCTCCGCACATGCGGCTCAACGGTTTTCTGCGCGACGCTTCGCGCCTCAATACCGTAGTGTCCGCTCCTTT
>MHSZ01000001.1:45531-48172 GCA_001824745.1 Candidatus Terrybacteria bacterium RIFCSPLOWO2_01_FULL_58_14
CGCGGCATCAAAGAGGTTTGTGGAGTTCACCCACACCGTACCCGCGACCACGCGCTTTGCGACTTCCAACGCCTTGCCGATATTCTCGGTCCAGATCGACGCTGCCAGGCCGTACGGCGTGTTATTCGCCAACTCCACGGCCTCTGCTGGCGTGCGAAATGTCATCGAGACGAGCACCGGGCCGAAGATCTCTTCCTGCGCGATCGTGGATGCGGGGTTCACGTTCGTAAAGAGCGTCGGCGGGAAGAACCAGCCGTCCGAAGGGCACGACCAGCTTTCCGGCTGCCACATCGTGGCACCCTCTTCCTGGCCGATACGGCAGAGCCGCGTGATCTTCTCAAGCTGCTGTGCCGAGTTGATCGCGCCAATGTCGATTGCCTTATCGAGCTGGGATATCCCCGGCCCGACTCCGCGAAGCGTCCGCATCCTGCGGCGGAGGCGCGCGAGGAAATCCTCGGCAACGCTCTCCTCCATAAGAAGCCGCGACCCCGCACAGCACACCTGACCCTGGTTGAACCAGATGGCATCGACCACACCCTCGACTGCCGAGTCCAAATCGGCGTCCGCGAACACGATGAATGCAGACTTGCCGCCAAGCTCCAGCGAGAGCGCTTTCGAACTGTTAGCCGTTGCGACGCGAATGCGCCGCCCCACCTCGGTGGAACCGGTGAAGGCAATCTTCCACGGTACCGAGTGGTTGACGAGCAACTCGCCGGTTTGGCCGTCGCCCGTCACGATGTTCACGACTCCCGGAGGAAGCCCGGCTTCCTCAAGGATTTCCGCAAACAGCAACGCCGTGAGCGGCGTGAACTCTGCGGGCTTGAGGACCACGGTGTTGCCGACAGCGATTGCCGGCGCCACTTTCCAGGCGAGCATGAGCAGCGGGAAGTTCCAGGGAATGATCTGTGCGACCACGCCTCCGGGCTTTCCGCTGGGGTACTCGCGGGCTGCTTTCACGGCCCAACCTGCATGGTAACGGAAGTGCCGAATCGCAAGCGGGATATCGATATCGCGCGTCTCGCGGAAGGTCTTGCCGTTGTCGAGCGACTCGAGCACCTGAAAGAGCCGCGCATGCTTCTCCATCACCCGTTGGATGTTGTAGAGATGCTTGCCGCGCGCCACCGCAGGCAAGTCGCGCCAGCGCGGGAAAGCGGCTTTCGCCGCCTGCATCGCGGCATCGACATCAGCGACTGTTCCCTGCGCGATCTGAGCGAGTACGTTGCCGTTTGCCGGATTCACCGTCGGGAAATACCGTCCCGATGCCGGACCCACCAACGTTCCGCCAATGAAGTGTCCGAACTTCTCGTGGTGCGCACGGAGCCAACCCAGTGCCGGCTCCGGTGACTCGGGCGCTGGCCCGTACGCGAGTGTCGCAAGATACTGTGCGACTTGTTGCCTATCCATCGCCCATCACCTCCTTATCCCAGCGGGTGGTAGTACGGCGCGGAGTAGCTGCCCGTAGCACAGTGCTCGAGTTGCTGCTCCAAATCGTTGAGGAGTTTTGATGCGCCGATGCGGAAGAGTTTCGGCGTGATCCACGCAGGATCGAGGTCGCCGAGTTCCTCTCGCATGAGGATGAGCCACGACATGGCATCCTTTGCGACACGGATGCCGCCCGCGGGCTTGAAACCTACAACGCACCTGCACTCGCAATAGAACTCACGAATCTGCCGCACCATCACCAGGCCAGTGAGAAGATCCGCATTCGTGGGCTCGTAACCCGTGGACGTCTTCACGAAATCCGACCCGGCCATAATGGCGCAGGCGGTTGCGCGCGCGACATCCTCGAGCGTTCCGAGGTCTCCTCGGCCGATGATGGTCTTGAGCTTCGCGCGATTGCCGCACACGTGCCGGAAGGAAACGATCTCATTGTAGAGTCGATGCCATTGGCCGGTGAGGACGAATGCGCGATCGATCACCACGTCGATCTCCGTTGCGCCGTCGCGGATCGAAGCGTCGATCAGCGCGAGCTTCACGTCGTGCGGGATCTTTCCGGTGGGAAACCCCGTCGACACTGCAGCGACGGGAATCCCCGATCCCCGCAGCGCTTGTACCGCGGTTACGACACCGTCGTGGTACACGCAGACGGCTCCCACCCTGGGCCGATAAGAGTCCTCGGTCAGTGCCGAAAGAATCCTCGGCTCAACCGGCCGCCGCGCCTTCGCGCATAAGCGCTCGATGCGGCCCGGCGTATCGTCGCCGGAAAGCTCAGTGAGATCGAGGCACTCGATGATGCGTAAATACGCCGCGGCCTGCGCCTCTTGCTTGAAGGTACGCCGCGTTGCAAGCGTTGCCGCACGGCGTGCAACAGCACTTGCATTGATGCGGATGCGCGCGATTCGCGACGCATCGAAACCAAGCGGTTTATTGATCTGCATTGCTGCTCCTCTATGGATTTTTCAACGATCTCTCGTACCATCACCTAATCCCCTCGCTCGGAAAGAGTCAAGAGTAGAAAGAAAAACACTACAATCGTCAAGTTCTCAGCTTGAATGCCGTGCTAAAGTGCAACGTTTACCCTCGGACGCGGCCGAGAAAAGACGCGGTCTCGCGCCCCAGCGAGGCGCTCGCCGCTCGGCTCTCGGCCTCGCTCGTCCCGCCCGGCCCGGTTTGCGGAATGTCGCGGAGCTTCGCCGAGCTT
>MHSZ01000001.1:48187-50099 GCA_001824745.1 Candidatus Terrybacteria bacterium RIFCSPLOWO2_01_FULL_58_14
AACGCCTTACGTGCTGGGTCGGCGAAGCGAGCGTCAAGGATGCGGTCCGTCGCTGGAACGGACCGACATCCGGTTCCGCAGACCCGGTCCGGGCGGGACACCATGCCCGTTCGGCCTCCGAGACGCTTTTCTCGACCGCGTCTTCGATACGTTGCACTTCAAGCGAGAATGTAGCCGCCGGATGTAAGGCAATCGCGAAAAGAAAAGGCGCCCCAATGCTTATCGGGACGCCGGCGTTTCGTTGGTAGAGAACGCCCCTGCGTCGTGATTTTTCTCGAATGCCGGGTAAGGCCTCGATTCCAATCCCTTATCCTCGTGCTTGGTGGAGCGCGAGGAACAGACACGTTCTCTGCAATGCAGAGTAAAGGCGTGAAGAGTTTTTGTCAATCCTTTTCTTCTGAACCCGGTGGCGGAGGGAGCTCCGACGTTCGTCGGAGCGCTCAAAACGACAATCCCGCCTGAGTCCTTTTATAGCTCTTCGAGAAGCTCTCGGAGAACTGCGTTTGTCACAGCAATCATCTCTCGTCGCTCGACGGTTTCGTCTTCGGGATAACAGGTCACCCGCCACCCCTCGAATCGATCACACCAGAACTTGCCGCCGGAACCGAGATTGCCCTGAAAGCGGTACTCACTTATCGTCCCCTGCGTGAAATGGTAAACGAATTGAGCTCTTGCCCACCCAGGTTCATCGTTCGGCGCGCCGGCGTGTGTGACGAGGATATCCCAAACCCTGTTGGCCGCTTCTTTGGTTGTCGGAAGAGCTAACTGTTTCACGCGACTATCCTCTCCGATCGCCGACTAAGGAATATACACTCCATGCCGCAAAAGAGCTATGTCGTCAATATGGGCGGGCCCGATGGGATGATTTCACTACTCGCCGCTCCGCGGCTGCGTTCCAGAACCCCCTCGGTTCTGCGGTCGCTGCGCTCCCTGTTTCCGCCACGGGGAAAGTCCCTTTTCCCCGACCCCCTTCCCGTTCAAATCCCATCGGGGAACCGAATAAAAATTCTGACCCGGCATGGAGCCGAGTCAGAAATTTTCAGCGGGCCCGATGGGATTTGAACCCACGATCTCCTCCGTGACAGGGAGGCGTGTTAACCGGGCTACACCACGGGCCCAATACCCGCTGCGCGGGAAACCCTAAACCCTAAACCCGAAATCCTAAATCGATCGCGGGTGTTCGTTTTAGGAATGGGAGATTAGCGTTTAGGGATTCTCTTTGCGGGACGGACTACAATATAGCGCTGCTTCCACCCTTGCGCAAATGTCTTCTGGCCTGCTGAACGACGAATCCCCCTCCGCGTACGACTCGCGGGTTCATTGTAGAATATACGATTTCCGCGAACGGCAAAAAGCACGATCAAGTGCCCGCCCGCGGCGGGACGAAAATCCTTTCGCACCGATACGATAAGCGGGCCCTTTTTGAGATCTCGGCGCAGGGCCGAAAAAGCTCTCTCGAATGATAACGAAGCGTAATCGGCTGCGCGCGCAGAAAAGCCGCGAGAGCGTGCAAGTTCGACGAGCCCGGCATGAATCCACCCGCCCCGTCGGGCTGAATACGCATCTCGACGAACGCCATCGCGAATCAACGCCGACAGAGAGTCCTTTCGGCCGCCCCAATAATCGAACAGAGTTTTAAGCACAACTATCCCGCATGCGTTTGCTCGCCAGTGTTTGTCTTTTATATCGAGATACTGCGAATAACGGGGAGGCAAGATAGGCATGCGAAAGAATGCGCCTAGAAGAGACGCCGTATTACCGTGAGTGGTTTTCGAGTTCGCAACATCCGGGATATCGGCTCCTCCATAACGCCCTGCGGATGGGCCGCATGGATCACTCGCCCCCCTCCCACGCAAATTGCAACGTGCCCGACTCCGGAAGGAAATCGAGGATTATACCTACCCATGGTGCC
>MHSZ01000001.1:50120-60472 GCA_001824745.1 Candidatus Terrybacteria bacterium RIFCSPLOWO2_01_FULL_58_14
ACCGCGCACATCTTGTACTCGGCGGACTCGTTTCCCGCGCCGCGCCTGTTCGATGGAAACGCGTGGGAGATCGATACCGATGCGGCGGAAGCAATATTGCACGAACGAGGAACAATCAAAAAAACGCGGCGCCTGCCATGGGCGGGCGCCGTACTTGTACGGTTTGCCGAGGTGCTTGCGCGCAAACGACACGAGGCGACGCTCGCGTTCCTGGCGATGAGCGATCTGGTTCTGCATGCGTCCCCTACTCTACCCGTTCCCCGACGAAGCGGGCAAGTGCCGCTGCGACCATCCGGTGGGATTGGTGAGAAAATCGTGGCATTGCGCTGCAAGACGCGGCGTGAGCATCTTTTCCGCGAGTGCGGCATCAACGATCTCTCGGACGGTAAGCACGGCGTGGATGCGCAATCCGATCGGTTTGAGTCGCTCGTTGCCGGCGGAGTTCTCGTAGTGCGCGACCGCCGCGACATCGGACACCCGGAACCCCGCGTGCCGGAGTAGAAGCGTCCCCCGCGCGGTCGTTCCCGCAGCGTTCACCACCTCATCGACGAGGAGCACCCGCATATGTGAAGATAGCGCCGGATTCCCACGCATGCCGACGATCGCCTCGCGCTGCGGCACAGGATCCCCTTCCGCACGGACGTAAAGGAATGGGATCGCCCGACGCTGCCGGCGGCTCAAAAGCTGTTTGAGACGGAAAGCCGGGATTGCGCCGCCGGTCATAAGGCCCGCGATCGCATCGAACTCTACCTTATGCTCATCAAGAACGTCCGCGAGGGCTCTGGCCATCGCTTCGAAAACCCTGTCGAAACCCACGCGGCCTTTGATGTCGAGGTAGAGCGGACCGCACGATCCCGAGTTATACAAGAACGGCTCTTCGCCGTTTTCCACGTCCCGCACGGCGAGCGCTCCTGACGAAACGAGGAGATGCGCAAGTCGCTGTGATTTCGTTTTCACGAACGCTCCTTTCTTTACAAAGAACATACACTCTGCTGGCGATTATACTGAAAGAGTGCCGTGCGTCAAAAAATCGGAAGCCCCGCCGATGCGGGGCACACAAATCGGCAATCCCGATGTCCATCGGGAGCCGATTTGGTGCCAGCGGGAGGACTCGAACCTCCGACCTAGGCCTTATGAGAGCCCCGCTCTAACCTCTGAGCTACGCTGGCGAATTCCCAAAACTTATTCCTCTTCCTTTGTTCCTCCTTTTTGGAATACGAAAAGCGCATGCGGACACCTCCTGGGAAACGACTTGCTCATATCGATCGCGCGGTGAGAACGACGCCTGGGCGGAAGCGAGGAAGAGCGCAAGAGCGGCACGACGAGAAATCGTTCTCCCGCGCGGGCAAGACGCGGCGTGAAACGCATGGCGGCAACACACAGCATCGCGAAGGGATGGGCAATAATCGTGGTCGCCAAAAACTGAAAAATCCCTTCTGACGGATACGCAGCTTTCGTGAGTAATCCATGACGACGCGCTTGTGCAAAGAGCGCTTGCGGCTCGTAGCGGCGATAGTGCCCGACGAATTTATCCCAAAGGGTCCAGTACTCCATATGGAGCGGGACCGAACAGAGGAAATACCCGCCGGCAACGAGGACGCGCGCGATCTCGGAAAGCAACCGCTCATCGTCTTTCATGTGTTCGATGACATCGAACGCCCCCACTGCAGTAAACGCACCGTCAGGGAAAGGAAGCGGTTTTTCAAGATTTCCGACCATCGCCTGCACGCCGAAGCGGCGCAAGGCGATTGCCGTGCTCGGCGACAAATCAATGGCCGTAGTCGACGGCGTCAGGGGAAAGCGTGGCCGCGTCCCCGGACCCAACTCGAGGATCGGCGAACCTTCCTGCACGTATTCCTTAATGATGCTCCACGATCGCCATGACTTGGGGCGGCGTACGGGGGTATTCGCCCACAAGAGATCGTAATGCTGCTCCGTATCCATGATGCATAGTCCATCGCCGCGGCCCCTCGTATTCACTCGGGGCCTCTCCTTCGCTACGCTCAGGACTTCGCTTCGGTCGCCCCTCGCGTAACTCGGGACTTCCTTCGGTCGCTCGGGACACTCAATTCGGCAACCGCGCTACGCGGGCAAAGAGGTAATCCCTCGTCGCTTACGCTCCTCGGGACTACGCCCGCCTTCTAAAAAATTTAAGAAGGGAAAGCGGGCTTGTTGCGGGGGCGGGATTCGAACCCGCGTCTGGTGCTTATGAGACACCCGAGATGCCACTTCTCCACCCCGCGTTCTCTCTCCTATCAGAAAACGTTGCCTTCAGCAACGTTCACTTCCTCCCGCTTGCCGCGGACTTTGTTATTGGAGAATCTGGATTTCCCGCAAGAATACCTCGAAACCCTCGAGCGCCTCGCGGGCCTGCCGATACACAAGACGCAGCTGGGGATCATGGGCCACCATATTGCGCACCTTATGCGCTTCCCAAAGCGCATCCAAGCTTGTCAGTTGCGCTTTCGAGATCCCCTTGAGGCGTTCTCCCGTCGAGGTTCCCGGATATCCCATCCGGCGAAGCAAATCGTTGATGAGAGAATCGGCTTCGAGAACGGCGATCTTCCATTCCGTTTCCACGGGGCTCTCGAGGCGTTGTCGAATCCGCTGCCACTGCCGCACAAACCGATTCGTCGAAACGATCGATCCGCGCAAACTTTCCGACATGTGTTCCAGCGGCCGCACGTCCGGCCGGACGCGCATGAGCCGATTGAACACGTAGATGATCGCCAAAAACAAGAGAATCGAAACCACCTCCAGAGTCCTGCGCACCGTCGAGAAAAGATCGGCGGTGAACCAGGCCTCCGGGGCAAACGCCCCGGAAAAATCTGAAGTGAGCAACTGTGCAACAAGACGATCCATATTCACTGTCTTGAGAGAGACACCGGGCTTTATGCCCTGTTGGCCGCCTCTAACGCCTTCCCTACAGAGAAGAGGGTGTTTTCCGCGAAGGGCGCCCCCATAAGCTGGAGCCCTACAGGGAGCATGCGGCCATCCTCCTCGACGGCCCCGAACGGAAGCACTAAACCCGGCACGCCGGCGAGATTTGCGGAGACGGTGTAGATATCGGCGAGATACATTGCCAGGGGATCTTCCAGGCGCTCTCCAAAACGAAACGGCAAAACGGGAGACGTAGGCGTGAGGAGCACATCGACGTCCGTAAAGACGCGGGTAAAATCGCGTTGGATGAGCGCGCGCACCTGTTGTGCTCTTCCGTAATATGCGTCGTAGTAACCGGAAGAAAGCGCAAAAGTGCCCAGCATGATTCTCCGCTTCACCTCATCCCCGAAGAACTGCCGCCGCGTTTCGAAATACACATCCCAGAAATCTTTTCGGGAATCTGGAATTTGGAACCCCGAACCAGAGCCTTCGGCTCGGTACGGGGTAGGTCTGGAATCTCTGAGTATTGATGCACCATATCTGATGCCGTCGAAACGTGCGAGGTTCGCAGAAACTTCCGACGGCATCAGGAGGTAGTAGACGGCGAGGGCATGAGGAGTATGAGGCAAGGACACTTCGCTGATCGTCGCACCCTCCTTGCGAAGCGCTTCGGAGGCGCGCTCCGCCGATTCTCGAATGCGGGGATCGAGCCCTTCGCCGAAATATTCTTTGGGCAATCCCACCCGTAAACCGGAGATTGAGGATTGCCTGCCCGGCCAGGGAGAATTCGGGATTGGGGGCTTCTCATGCGTCGTCGCGTCAAGTGGATCGTGCCCCGCGATCGCATTGAAGACGATCTCCGCGTCTTCCGTACACTTGGCCAGCGGCCCAATTTGATCCAATGATGACGCCATTGCGATGAGCCCCGAGCGAGAAACGCGCCCGTACGTGGGCTTGAGGCCGGTAACGCCGCAGAACGCCGCGGGCTGCCGAACAGATCCTCCCGTATCCGATCCGAGAGCTGCGGCACACAAATCCGCTGCGACCGCTGCCGCAGAGCCGCCCGAGGAGCCGCCTGGCACGCGCGTAAGATCCCGCGGATTCCTAGTCGGCCCGAAGGCCGAATGCTCAGTGGAAGCCCCCATCGCGAACTCGTCGAGATTCGTCTTGCCGAGAATGATCGCGCCTTCCGCCTTGAGTTTCGCAATCACGGTCGCGTCGTAGCTCGCAACGTAGGATTCAAGAATTCGCGACCCTGCCGTTGCCGGTTTCCCGGAAACGAGAATGTTATCCTTCACCGCGATCGGCATACCGTCGAGCGCCGACCCTGCCGCACCCTCGCGAAACCGCCTATCTGCTGCCGCCGCGTCCTTGCGCGCCTCGTCTGCGAATACCGAGAGGTACGCGTGAATGTCGCCGTCGCGCTGAGCGATTGCGGCAAGATGCGCCTCGGTGAGGGCGGAGGGAGTGAGCGTTCCCTCTCGGAATCGCACCGCGGCTTCAGTAATCGTGAGTTTTGTGGGATCAGCGGTCATGTTTTTCCGGAGCGCCATCAAGCGTCACTGTAGCACTCGAGGAACGCGCACCTCTCCCTCTATGTGACCCGGCGCTTGTTCCTCTAAGAAATCGGGGTCGATCTTCGGCAGGACCGCTCCCCCGTCATCCGTGAAATCGTCTTCGCGCCTCGCGTTTTCACGGCCGGTGATATGCGCGATGGGCTCAACGCCTTCAACGTCCGCTTCTTTGAGTTTCCCGACAAAATCGAGAATGGCGCGAAACTCGCGGCTGAACTTCTCCATTTCCGCATCAGTGAAACTGATACGAACCAGCTGTGCGATATGATGAACGATATCTTTGTTCTCCATGGGCTTTTAGCGCTTTCCTGCTCTTCGGAGGAACTCCTCCTCCCCTACCGTCCGTACACCAAGCTCCCGGGCTTTGTCGAGTTTGGAGCCCGGATTTTTTCCGGTCACCACCCACGAGGTGCTACTGCTTACGGATTCCGACACATCGGCACCGAGTTGACGCGCGATGCGCTTTGCTTCCGCACGACTGAGACGCGAGAGTTCCCCGGTGAAAACGATCCGGAGCCCGGCGAGTGTCCGGCGTCGCCGGGATAATGCGGGACGCCGGGGAACTACGCCGGCACGCCGAAATTTCGCGAGAAGCGCCCGGTTTCTTTCCTCATGGAACCATGAGGCGATCGAGTGCGCGACAATAGGACCGACGTCGCGCGTCCTCCGAAGATTTTCCTCGTCGGCCGTAGCGAGGCGCTTAAGCGATTGAAACTCCCGTGCCAACACATCGGCGGTTTCTTCCCCCACGCGAGGAATCCCAAGCGCCACCAAGAGGCGCGGCAACTCCGCGCGTTTACGCGACTGAATCGCCGAAACAAGTTTGCGCGCAGAGAGCTCCCCGAACCCTTCGAGCTCCGCAAGTTGTTCCGGCTTCAAAGAGAAAAAGTCCGCGGCGTCGCGCACGAGGCCTGCGTCAACGAACTTATCAATACTCTCCGGCCCCAGTCCGGGGATATCGAGTGCTGCTTTCGCGCTGAAATGATAGAGGTGTTCCCGTTGCAATGCGGGACAGCGGCGATTCGTGCAACGCAAAAAAGCGCCGTCCCGAACCACCGGATTGCCGCATGCGGGACAACGAGACGGCTTCCGGAACGGCTTTGCTCCTTTCGGCCGCAACCGCTCCAGAACGCGCACCACCCGCGGAATGACATCGCCGGCCCTTCCGATAATCACGGTATCGCCGATTCGGAGGTCGAGCTTCTGGACTTGGTCGAAATTATGCAGGGTTGCGTGGGTGATCGTTACACCGCCGACCTCAACGGGCTTTAAGCGCGCGACGGGCGTGAGTACGCCGGTGCGCCCCACAAAGACATCGATGCCCTCCACGACGGTCTCCGCTTCTTTGAGCGCGAACTTGAACGCCGTCGTGCCGCGAGGCGCCTTCCCCACGACTCCGAGCCGGCGAAACGCTGCAAGGTCGTTGATGATCACCACAATGCCGTCAATCTCGTACGGCAGGGACTCCCGCTGTTCCATCCAGCGCTCGCGAAATCCTTCCACGGCCCCAAGATCGCGCAAAGCGCGATTATGGGGGTTCGTTTTGAAACCGAATGCCCTGAGCAGGGCGTGGGCTTCTTCATGCGTCTCCTGGCCGAGGTTCGTCACTATGTCATAGGCATAAGAATCGAGCCGCCGCCGAGCGGTGATCCGCGGATCGAGTTGCCGGATCGAGCCGGCCGCGATATTACGCGGATTCGCGTAAGGAGGAAGGTGTTTCTTTTTCTGCTCGCGATTCATACGATGAAACTCGTTCTTCGTGAGAAAGGCCTCTCCGCGCACCTCGATGGCCCTGGGTAGATGGGGTGGCAGGCGTAAAGCAAGACGCGAAAATCCTGCTCGGCGAAGATCTTTCGCCACCTCTTTACGCTCGCGCAAACGTAAAGGAATCGCCTCAATGGTCTTGAGGTTTTCGGTAACATTTTCTCCGACGAGACCATCGCCCCGCGTCGAACCCACAGAAAATGCGCCGCCGCGGTATTCCAGAGAGATCGCGAGGCCGTCAATTTTGAGCTCGGCGTAGAACCCGCGCCGGCCGCAAGAAGGAACGAGGCGTCGGATGCGCTCGTACCACTCACGCAACTCTTCTGCGGAAAATACGTCAGAGAATGAGAGCATCGCGCTGGCATGCCGCACTTTCGCGAACGCCTTCAGCGCCCTGCCGCCGACGCGACGCGTCGGCGAATCCGGCGTCACGAGTTCCGGATACTGCTCCTCGAGTTTCGCGAGCTCGTGTTTGAGAGAGTCCAACGCGGCGTCCGAAATCTCCTGACGATCGAGCACGTGGTATAGATACCGATGATGCTCAATCTCCTTGCGGAGCTTCAAAAGCCGCTGTTGCACGCCGACAGGAATGATGCGTTTCGCCATAGAAAGAATGGGAGCGCGTCAGCTCCCATCATACGGGTGGCGATAGGATGGGACAACGCGTTCCTAGAAGTTCGTGAGCTCGAAGGCGCGACGGACGTCACGAAATTCCCCCACTGACCGAATCCAGCGCGGAGAAGCGGTGAAGTTATAGCTCACGCTATAGGTCGCGCCGTTTCCCAACGTTCCGTAAGGACATACGGGTGGACCCGAGCAGGACGGGGGGGTTCCCGCGCCGCCTCGCCAGAAGTTCCACAGCGCTGCCTCCGCACCCGCATCTGCCGCAACAACCGCTGCCGCGGATTCCGCGATATCGGCGGCGATACGAATTTGCCGTGCTGCAATCGATGCGATACCGAGCGCCAACCCTAACGCAATAGCCAAAAGCAGCACCGTCGTAATAAGCGCAATGCCTTCTTTATGATTCTTTGGAGAACGGGACGGAGAAAAAGCCATGGGGATCAAAACTCTAACGCCCGAAGCGATACGGTCGTCTCAAGAACCACTGCGGAGGCCGGAGGCCCGTCGGGATCACGAAGGCGCAACGTGATAACTGCGCGCGCCTGTTGGCCGTCGCCCGACCCTAGTCCAATGAACGTCGACCGGAACATATCGACATTGAGCGCGGTGCTTGTAAGCGGAAGTGCTGGCGCGCTCCCATCGACCTCTTCAAGGACATTGTTGCCCCCGTAGGGCGTGATCTGATAACGAATCACGCAGGGCGCCGCGGGGCACCCAAGGCCCCCGCTCCGACCTTCGTGGCTCACGGTAAACTCGGTAGGGCTCACAACGGTGATGCTCGAAGCAGGAACAGTGCGCAGAGTACGGGCAAGCGATTCGGTAGCAAAACGCGCGCTATCAATCACGCGCACATCGAGCAGCGCCTGGCGCTGCGCGCGCAAAAGGAGTACTGACATACTCCCCAGCATAAGGAACACCAAGGAGGAAAGCCCGATCGCAACGAGGATCTCCACTAAAGTGAATCCACCGAGGCGGAATTGAGAATGGGGAATTGAGGATTGGGGAACGCCGGCTCGACGGGGAAGAAACGAACGCCGCTCTCCCCCAATCCTGAATCCTGAATCCTGAATCCTTTTCATGCTTACGATGGGAACCAGTTACGGAGCACGTCTTCTACCTCGAGGGTTCGCTCGTTGCTGCAAGACGGCACCGGCCCGGTACACCAGCGCATCCGCACCCGCACCCGCATTTCGTCCGCATCGATTGTCTCGATGAATACCTCGCGGCGGAACGGCGTTGACGTGCCGACCGGATTGTATTCATAGAGCTGGCTCGGCCGCAGTACAAGGAGATCTGACGCGGGACCCGTATCGAGCGTAGTCGAAGTGCTCCCCACCACGCGATAAGGATCGCTGAAAGCGCTATCGCATAAACCCGCCCTCCAAGTCGAAGCCGTAAGGGCACAATCGCCGCCCGTACCAAGGCCGTCTGCGCGGCGCCCGACAATCCAGTTTGTATCGCGGATGTTCCGCACGACTTCGATTCCTTCTTGCGCGAGATTTGCCGCAATGAGTTCACGGCGCGCCACGCCGATTGCGGTGATAGTGCCGCGCGCAAGCGTCATAATCGCGCTGAAGGCCACCGCGATGATTCCCAACGCAACCACGACCTCGATAAACGTGAATCCCCTCTGCCCCGTTTTTTTCATTCCCTCCATAAACTCCATCACAAACCAAGCTCCTGATCACTCGCGATATCGATGGCGCCCGTCGCATATACGCGCACGTCCCTCACAGTGCGACCGGAGGGAAACGTACCGGAAGAATCTCCGAGCATCAGCGTGAGCGACTGTTGGAGCGTTCCCTGATCGCCGCTGCACGGTCCTGTACCGCGCGTCACGTTCATTGTGTAGAGAAGCGTGTGAGCGTACGGAGGGCAGAAGATCACCACGAGCGGCTGGTTGGTGGTGCTGCCGCCGGCCCTAAAGCCCGTAAAGCGCATTCGTCCCTCAAGGATCCGTTCCTCAATGCGTTCGGGGGGGACGCTCGACGCATCATAATCCTGTCCGCCATCGCGATCCGCGAAGAGGATATAACGATCGGCGGCAGGTCCGGAAAAGAAAATACCGTACCCGCCAAGCGGCACGGTTGGCCCCGAAGGGCCGGGGACGAGCGCTGCCGACAGGGCCATATTCTGCACGCGCCGAAGGTCCACGGCAATCGTGTGCGCCCCGCGCCCTAAAAGCTCTCCCCGGGACGCGCCGCGATAATTCACCAACGCCACCGCCGAAAGGACGATGACGATTGAGGTGGCCACCACGAACTCCGCAAGCGTGAATCCTCCTTGTCCTTTATCGCGAAACTCTCCGGTTCTCCCCCGCATCTTCTCCGCGTGTCGCAATGCTCCACGCATAGAATCACGTCCCCTTCGGCGTGAACACAATCTCATCGCCGGGAACAATCGGGGTTTCCGTAAGGGAGGCATCAAACGATTCGCCATTGCGCGCAATCGACCACGACCCGGACACGCCGTCGATGACGATCGGCATCCCCGCCTCGTCGAACGAAACAGGAAAGTCCCCCGCTTTCCCCGATTGCCGCAAAGCGTCTGCAACCGTCATCCCCTCCACAACGGGACCGCGAAACGCACGCCTCGCTCCCCCATGTCCGAAGATGATCTCCACCACTGCGGCATCTACAACCACATCTCCGCCGGGAACTTCTTTGGAAGATCGCGATCGCTCATTTCCTTGAGAGCCGAAGAGGAGGACCGCGAGTACCAAAATCGCCCCAAACAGCACGAACCACTGTCGCGTATTGCCCGACGAAGCGAAAAATAGGGGGCGTACATTCTTCATAATAAACACTCCTCACGTTGATCTTAAAGGATATCGAGGAAATCTTGTAGTCCGAAGAAGCGTTCGATTGCGGGACCGAAACCGAATAGGAACGGAAGCGTTCCCAGCACGATAAAAGGGCCGAAAGGCAGGAGGTCTTGCATCGCGCGGCGCTTTGTTCCAACGAGCACGAGGCCCACCACCGCTCCTGCCATGAAAGCGAAAGCGAGAAGCAGGAGTACATCCGGAAAGCCCAGCAAGACGCCCAATGCTGTCGCGAGCTTCACGTCGCCCCATCCCATCCACGTGCCGCGAGAGACGAGGGCGAAAACGCCCAGAAGCGTGGCGCCGAAAATCGCGCCCAGGATCGCCTCTTCAATCGGGGGTATCACCGAAGCCCATGGGACGGAAAATCGGGCGGCGGCGAGCACTAGGAATGACGCAAGAACAAAGAGCCCAAGGGAGGCGGTATCGGGGATGATGAAATATCGGAGATCCGCGAGAAGTACAACGGCGAGAACCGAAAGGACGGTGAAGCGTATGCCAAGCAACCAGGGGTCAACCGGATAAGGAGCCGTTGCCGCAACAGATGCGAATACCGCGCCGAGAGAAACTTCGAAAAGGAGGTGCCGGATCGGAATCCTCGCATCGCATGTGCGGCATCGTCCGCGCAACAGGAGCCACGAGAGAACGGGAATCAGCTCAAACCACGACAATGTCCGTCCGCAATGATC
>MHSZ01000002.1:0-3843 GCA_001824745.1 Candidatus Terrybacteria bacterium RIFCSPLOWO2_01_FULL_58_14
CGGCTCGCTCTTGGGTAAGTCGGGAAAACCCCCGACCCATGCTTTACGAAAGCGTTGTTCCCTCTTTGTCCAAAACTTTGAGCCGGAGGCGAGATTCGAACTCGCGACCCACGCTTTACGAAAGCGTTGCTCTACCACTGAGCTACTCCGGCGCCTTCCCTTCTGTAACATAGAAAAGAAGAAAGGCGAAGCTGCTGCCTCGCCTTTCATGTGCGAAAACTCTTCAAAGCGGAATGCCCTGCGAAGATGGCCGGCCCGGTTTCCCGGGCTTTTGGCGCATCTGGGCATCGGATGCCTCCATATCGGCATCCCGATAATACTCCCACACCGCATTGACCCACCGTATCCGGGAGTGCTCCAATTTCAGAAACCTCATCTCGCCACAGTCCACACGCGCGATGGGGTGCGGTTTCGGCGCGCGACTTCCCAGCAGCTCGCCGACAAAGCCGACTTCTGGATGAAGCATCCGGAGGTGCACCACCTTCCCCTGCTCGATGCGGAGATTCGGATCGTCGCGCGGCACATACACGGTGCCGATTGTTCCCCTGGCTTCGGTGGCGAAAAAGTATGGGTTCTTACAGGTGACGCATACGCCGATCACTTCGTCGACAAGACGGAGGCGTTTCGTTCCCATCTTCCCCCTCCTTCCATCAAGGTGCTGAAAAGAATATAGCAGAAATATCTTGATTCGTCAACTCCTCGTGTTCCCGCCTCCCCGACGCCTTCTCATCGAGAAGAGAGTACTCCGAAGTAATCGAAAATTACTGCTTTCGTCTTGAGAAGCAATACTCACAAAAACGGCCCCCGCACCTCACCGATTCGCATAGATCTGGAGGGTGTGCGCCGCATTCGGCTCAATAGGAAAGTCGCGAAGGGCGATTCGCGCGGGAACCCAGACGCAATCCTGCGCCTCTTCATTCAGCCGCACTCGTTTGCTTGCAACGCGTACCACGTGGTCAACAAAAATATGCTGAATTCCCGACAGGTAATACCCCGAATCTTTGATTTGATCGAAGGTAGAGAGATGCTCCCCCACTTTTGCTGCAAGACCCGTCTCTTCTCGCACTTCTCGCACCAAGGCGTCTGCTAACCGTTCGTTGCGGCGCACTTTTCCGCCCACGATGGAATAGCGTCCTCCCCACTTATGCGTTCGCACGAGAAGAATCTCCTTTTCTTGTTTGCCGGCATCATACTCAACAATACCCCCCGCTGCCACCACCGAACCGGGAACCATGAGGTTTTCCCAGAGTCGATGGATTTCCCGCTCATTGGGTTTCACTTTCGGCTCGGGAAGACCCCCGTGTTCTTGAATAAAAGCGGCAAGATTTCCGGGTTCCCACACGGCATTTTTGTGAATGTAGGCGGGGTGATCTTCGGGATGATCGGTGAAGAAGCAACGAATATTCGTTGTTTGCGCGATACCGAGCTCGTACGAAGCGCTTTTCCCCAGGTATCCTTCCGGATTGATAAAATAGCTAAATCCGCTTTCCCCAAGGCGCTTGAGGTGCTGCAGGTAAAGCAGCTCCACGAGGCGCGGATCTTTCTCCTCTTCGCCTTCGAGTAATACAAATCCCCTTTTCTCGGAGACGGTATTAGCTGCGCGGGGAGCGAGGACTTCTATTCCGGCTTCAGTAAAAAGCCGGTGAACTTCTCTGATCGCCGAAAAATATTTACGGAAACTTCCGTGGAGGATGCAGCGAAATTGTTTTTCTCTTCGGTTGTTCCTCATAATGAAAACTTGGGGGTGATCCCGACTCGAGTCGGGACGTATCTAGCTTGGCCCCGCAGCAATTTTGCTTTGTTGTGAGCGAGAGAGGGGAATCGAACCCCCGTATCTAGCTTGGGAAGCTAGCGCACTGCCATTGTGCTACTCTCGCACAACACTACGAATACCAATCTTCCGAATGCACGAATCGGCGAAACGATATTCGTATTCGTAGTATTACTGGCCAAAGAAGTACGCCCACCACTTCACTGGATTTGACGGCTCCTGCTCCGGCTCGGATATCACCGCCTCCCCTTCTGGCGGGGCTTCGGGAACGCCGGAGGGCACAACGACGACCACCTGTTCACCCTCCCGCTTAAGGTTCAATGTTTCACGCGCTACACGCTCAATCGCCGTAAGATCATCGAGGGCAACAAGGGCGCGCTCTGCTTCCTCGCGTTCCTCCTGAAGTCGAATGATCTCCGCTTCGATGCGGCCCACATCCCGCTCAATGCGGAAATGCCGATAGGTCATCCGCACTGCGGAAATGCCGGCGAACATCGCGAGTGCAAGGAGGGCTAAGACGAGAAAACGCGCCCGAAACTGCTCCATTGTCGACATAAGAATCCGTGCTACAGTACCTACCGTACACGATAGCGCCATTCCTCACTGTGGCCTTATGAAGAAATTCCGCGCCATCGGCCGTATACTTTGGATCGCCGTGATCATCATCGTTGCGCTCTCCACGATTCTCTCCTTCGTCCCCGCACTCTTTCTCTAACCCTCGACACGGCTCGGGGCAAGCGCGTCGAGCATATCGCTCGACGTTTCTTTTTCAACCCTTTTTGAGAAGCGCGAAAAAGACCTCGGGAGGAATGCGTACGCGGCCGGTCTTCTCCAGGCGCTTCTTCCCTTTTCGCTGCTTTACGAGCAACTTCTTTTTTCTGGTGAAGTCGCCGCCGTACAGCGGCGCGGTGACGTCTTTGCGGAGTGCTGGAATAGTTTCTCGTGCGGCGATGCGGCCGTCCACCGACACTTGAATCGCAACGGCGAACAGCTGTGCGGGCAATGTCTCCTTGAGGCGAACCACAATGCGCCGGGCGGCTGTTTCCGCGAAACGGCGCGGCGCGATCTGCGTGAACGCCTCGATTGTTTCATGTGCAACAAGCACATCGAGACGCACGAGGTCCCCCTCGCGATCTCCCATCGGCTGCCAGGAGAAGGACGCGAATCCACGCGTCGCAGATTTCAAGCGGTCGGAGAATCCCTCTACAACGTCGAGAAGCGGTACGGCAGCGCGGATCACCAGCCGCTCCGCCGTCACCGTCTGCGTTTCCTCCACGACACCCCGCGTTTCCCCGATTACGCGCAGGGCGGCGGAAAGCGCTTCTGGGGGCAAGAGCACTTCCAGGCGAACCCACGGCTCGAATGCGGTTTTGCGTTGAAGCGGAAACTCGCGCGGCGTCCGCACCATGTGTTCATCGCCCTCCGGAGAGAGCACGCGAATGGCAACGGAAGGGTGCGCGACGATGAGGCGGAGGCCAAACTCACGACGGAGACGTTCCACTACAATCTCCAAATGCAGCGTCCCTAAAAATCCGCAGCGGAAACCGCGACCGAACGCGTGCGATTCTTCCGGCGTCGAGGTGAGCGCCGCATCGTTCAACCGAAGTTTGCTCAGGCCGTCACGGAGCGCTTCGAAATCATCGGCGTCCTCTGGGAATAGCGCAGCATACACGACCGGCTGCGGCTCTCGATAGCCGGGAAGTGCTCGGGTGCGCGAAGCGACGGCAATGAGGGTGTCCCCGATGCGCACCGCGGCGGGATCCTTCACTCCCGTGATGACGTAGCCGATCTCGCCGGCCGCCAGTGCCGCCACGGCAGTACGTTCCGGACGAAATATCCCCGCCTCGAGGACTTCGGCCGCGACACCGGTCGCGACGAAACGCACCTTGTCGCCCCGGCGAATCTCCCCATCCCTCACGCGCACATGCGCCACCACGCCGCGGAAATCATCGTACTGAGAATCGAAGACGAGTGCGCGGAGTTCCCCCGACGCATTCCCCGTTGGCGGCGGCACCCGCTCGATCACCTTAGCGAGAAGAGCCGCTACCCCCGTGCCGTCTCTTGCAGAGACG
>MHSZ01000002.1:3874-5489 GCA_001824745.1 Candidatus Terrybacteria bacterium RIFCSPLOWO2_01_FULL_58_14
GCATCGGGCCGCGCCTGCGGAAGATCGATCTTATTCACCGCGGGGATAATCGTAAGTCCATGAGCGCGGGCGAGTTCCAGGTTCGCGAGGGTCTGGGCCTGTACTCCTTTCGTTGCATCCACGAGAAGGATGGCGCCCTCCACTGCGGCGAGCGCACGGGAAACTTCATAAGAAAAGTCCACGTGGCCAGGAGTATCAATCAGATTCAATATATACGTTGAATCTCTAATCTCTAAATCCGAATCTCTACCCGGGGTACCGTCGACGGCACGCTCTTTTCGAGATTCGAGGTTCGAGATTCGAGATTCCGCATGGTTTGGCGACCAAACCATGCGGACGGGTTGCATCTTGATCGTGATTCCGCGCTCCTGCTCCAATCCCATCCGATCCAGATACTGCGGGTGCATTTTCCGTCTCTCGATGGTCTGCGTGAGCTCAAGGAGCCGATCGGCGAGTGTGGACTTCCCGTGATCGATGTGCGCCGTAATAAGGAAATTCCTGATATGTGCTGTATCCATGGTTCAATCCCGCGGCATCCGGGCGCCGGTAAAAGGGCGGCTACTGCTCCATGCCCCGTCGTCCTTCCTCGTCTGTATTGCTTCCGCTTCGCGGGAGTACAGCGCTCAGGGGCGGCAACGAACGCCTCATCGCTGCCATGAGTCGCTGCGCTTCGGGGAAAGCGAAGGTGAAAGCAAAGAAGAAAAAAACTGCCGCCCCCGCGATCCCTGCGGCAAAACCTTGCAATAGGATTCCCACGAAGGTCTCTTGGGCAACACCGCCGGCGACCACCTGAAGCGTCCCCCATGCCGTGCCGCCGGCCGCCACAGAAGAAATCGCGAGCCGGAATGCGCCGCTCGCAAGATGCCGGAGCTCCTCCCCCGAGAAATCGCGGCGGAGTTTGAACAAGAGCACGGATACCTGAAAAGTTACTGCAACAGTCATTGCGATAGGGAGCGCTAAAATCCGGATGTCGGGAAGATCTGCGACGCGGAATACCCCGCCAAGCAACCCCCTGAAATCGGACGACGCGTCGAGGCCCCATCGAAGACCGAGCGTGAGACCGATGGTGAGGAGGGCGCTTGCCACAGCAATCACGAAGGGCGTGAGCGTGTCCTTCGTTGCGAAAAACGCTCGGACGAGCAGCGGAAGTAAGGAGTACGCCGCCACGCCCACCGCGGATGCCGCAAGAAGCGCTGCGGTGAGACGGGTGTCTTCCCAAGTGAACGCGCCGGCCCCCAACACCACGCGAACGATATGTGCCCGGAGAACGAGGAAGAGTGCTGAGGCGGGCAGCGCGAAGAACAGCACCTGTTGGATCGTGCGCAATAGTGTTGCCCCGAATCTTCTCCGATCTCCGGCCGCTGCGGCGCGCGAGAGCGCAGGAAATGCGGCGGTCGCAAACGATATGCCAATCACGCCGACGGGAACGAAAGCGAGATTTGTTGCGAAATTAAAAACCGCGATCGATCCCGCTGCGAATGCCGATGCGATCGCGGTGAGTACGGTGAGCTGCAGTTGATTCGCCACGAGGTTCAAGGTCCGTGGCAGAGCGAGTTTCCCTACCTCGCGTACGGCATCATGGAACGGCGTGAGCGAGAAACGGAAGCGGAAACCG
>MHSZ01000002.1:5503-8553 GCA_001824745.1 Candidatus Terrybacteria bacterium RIFCSPLOWO2_01_FULL_58_14
GCAAAGTGCATCGCAGCGCCGAGACCCACGCCGAGTGCCAACCCCGCCTCGCCAAAACGCGGCGCGAACAACAGCGCGCCGGCGATAATGCCGATGTTGTAGAGAATGGGCGCGAGTGAATAAAGAAGAAAACGTTGAAAGTAATGGAGGATTGCCGACGCAAGAGAAGAAAGGCCAAAGAGAATCGGGCTCAAAAGAAGGATCCTCGTGACAACGACCGCGCGCTCAAGCGCGGGGGCTGCGAAACCCGGCGCGATCAACGGCATGAGCCACGGGAGAATAAAAAAGAGTACTACAGCAAGTCCAGTGAGCAAGAGTGCGACGAGCGTAAAAAGGTTCTGGGCGAGCTTCCAGGCATCCTCACGATCACGGGCGTATCGCTCCGCGAACACCGGGAGGAGGGCCGAAGACATCGCACCCAACACAAAGAGATTCAAAAGAAGATCGGGGATGCGAAATCCGAGATAGTAGATATCGAGAAGCTCTCCGGCCCCAAAACTCGTTGCGAGGATCCGGTCGCGGAGGAGGCCAAGAATATCCGCCGCAAATGATGCCGCAGCGAGCAGAAGCGCCGCCAAGGTGATCGACGACGATTCGTGATTGAGGAGATTGACGATACGATCGATCATAACTCCGACCTACAACTCACGACCGACAACTGACGACTTACCGCACATATTCTTGGTTAGCGCACAAGGACGGCTCCGAAGAATCGGTTGCGCACGAGCGGTTCGGGGAACGTTGCGAACTCACCACTGCCCCCATCCGCGAAGCCCTCATCGTGCCATGCGATACGCCAACCCGGAGGCGCACGGAGGACGGCACTGAACATGGGCTCGCTCCCCGGCTGCTTTGCAACAAGGAGGCGATACGAATCCACTGGTCCCTGCAATCGCAACGGCAAACGATAGGTGAGGCGCACGGCCAGCGTCTCCCCGGGACTCACGAACACCCAACCGCCGAACGATGCTTTTCCGCTCTCCTCCCCTATTTCTACGCATGCATTCCCGTCCGATGGATGCGTGGTCGCCTCCAAGACCGCGAGTTCCTCATGGACGCGGTATTCTGCAGCGCGATAGTCCATCGGCGGCTCATAAGGATCACAGGTGAATCCTTCGGCAGCGAGCAGTTCGGCTCCTTGAGGAACCAGGATACGCAGGTAGGTCTTATTCACCTGGCGGTAAAACTGCTCTTGGCGTTCGTTTCCCCGATGTTGGCGCGTGAGCGTCACAGTGTCCACCACGCCGCCGTCAGCATCCACAACCGCCTCGTGGCGCACAGATTCCTCGATCACTCGATCGGTTTTGAAGCCGTTGATATTCGCCGCAACGATAGCGAGGAAATCACTGTTCGCCGAGGGAAGCGCTCCGCTGGCGCCGAGGAACTTCGCGAACGCTTCCTCTTCCAAGTCACGAAACCACACCATGAGATCTCCCGCAAGAACGCTCTCGCGCAGCGCTTCAAGCGCGCCGGCACCCGCGTCCCCTTCGGCACGTACCTGCGGGAAACGGGCGAGGAGGGCGGGGAGAAGCGACGACATCATGCGCACCTGCGTCGTCTCCCCAGGCCGCTGATCCGCGCCGATGGTATTGAGGAGGTCAACGAACGACCGTGAGTCCACAGAAGGTCCTCCGGGAACGGTGACGGGGCCCATCACTTCTAGTAAGCGCTCCAGTGTCCTCGAGTTCACGGCGATGACGCCGTCCGGCGTCAGCGCCCCCGTTTCCTCAAAAAAACCCGCCGCGACCTTCGCACTCGTCGGAAAATCTCGGAACCAGTTCGCGTCATGGAGCGACCAGGCAGCCGAGATATCTTGAATGGGTTTGGGCGGTACGGTGTAACGAACGAGTTGCCCATCGAAAAGATAGCTATCTTCCACGCGGAGTTCTTCCAGCCGTCCGTTCCTCACCGTTGCGATGGCGACATTCCCGATAAAACCACCCGTGGGACGACGTTCCGACGCGTTCTGTAAAAGCACGAGGTAGCGCCGAGTTCCTTGCATGCCGAGAATTCCTGCGAGTGCGTGCGCGGACTCCTCGAGTGTCTCGATTCCGGAACGAATCTGCGGCAGTGCCGCCTTGAGACGAACCACGCGTTCACGGTAGGGCTCGGGAACAACCCCGGCATCCACGCGCTCAAGCGAACGCGCCGCCGATGCGAGAAGGTTGGCGGCACTCGTGAGCTCCTGCTCGAAGTCGCCGAACTCTTGTGCCGAAGCGTTCTTTTGGGAATGCGGCGACTCGGCGAGAGGTGCTACAGCGGCAAGAAGGGTTTCCGGCGAGATAAGGCGCACCATTCCCAGCGCACGGCTCATGTGTATTCCCCCCGCTGCGATATCTTCTCCGGCCTCAAGAAGCGCCTTCCCGGTCGTGAGTTTTGCGGATAGCGGGAGTTCTGCGAGGAGCGATAAGGCACCGAGCCCCACCGAGGTGAGTTCTCTGTGGGCATCACGGAATTGCTCCTCTGCTTCCCCAAATGCACCCTCGGCCGCACCGGAGTCGAGCTCTTTCATCGCACCCGCCGCCGTCTCAAGCGCACGCACCGCATCGGAAGCAGCATTGACGAGTGAGCGCTCCATGGTCGCCGCACCCGCAATCGCAGCAAGGGAGGGCACGAGAAGCGCTGCAATGAGAAGTCCCAAGACAAATGTTTTTGGAAGCCGCGGCCGTGTGAAGGAAGTTGCTATGCCCTGGAGTTCTCGAAACGAACTCTCCTGCGGCATTGCCGCAGGAACCATTTCGAGGATCGATGACTCTTCTCGATGCGAAGACGAACCGTACGGATCTGACTGCTCGGAATTGCGCATTCCTGCTTTCGTCAATGCGACGGCGAACGCTACGTGCATTGCGATTCGCTCCGCTTCGGTCACGTGCACGGGGAGCGCGCGCCTTACGAACGAAGCGTCCACTTCCCCCCTTGAGGTCCGGAGGTCCAAAACCGCCGGAGAAACGCGCATGCGCTCAAGATCAAGGACGCCGGAAAGTTTCCGGTGCCGAATGTCATGAAGTTGAGGGAGAACGAAACGCATTGTGCGTGAAGAGGGAATAAAC
>MHSZ01000002.1:8658-9613 GCA_001824745.1 Candidatus Terrybacteria bacterium RIFCSPLOWO2_01_FULL_58_14
TTGAAATAGAGCGCCGCATCGCCAAGCACCTCGGGAATCGCCGCCGCAGAAGACGCGGCAACGGGGCTCCCGCGCGCAAGCGCTTCAAGCCCGACAAACCCAAATCCTTCGTAGCGAGAGGGAATTACGACGACGGCGGCGTTTCGATAGAGCTGGTCGAGTTGAGTATCCTGCACCACGCCGGGCGTCCGTACTGCATGCGTAAGCCCCAATGCGAGGATACGTGCTCTCACTTCAGGATAGCGCGGGTCCTCCTCCCCGACGAGAATAAGCAGGAGATCGTTGTGTTGCGGATCGCTCTTTAGGCGAGCAAATGCTTCGAGCAGCCCTTCGAAGTTCTTATGCGGCCGCCAGACGCCGACGGCAAGAATGTAGCGAGAATCTGGAATGTGGAATGTGGAATGCGGAGACGCTGACGTCGCAGCATCCTCCGTTTTTAGAGAAAACCCGGGGCCCTCGGGGATGACGACGATGCGATGTGCGGGAACGGAGAAGTTCTTGATAATCTCGCGTTTTGTGTACTCGGACACCGTAATGACGGCGCGTGCGCGCCGTATCGCCATAGAAAATACGAGTCGAAAGGCCAAACGCCGGAATACTGATCCCAGTTGTGCGGGACCGGGAACATAGAGCTGGGTGAGATCGTGAATCGTCACCACAAAAGGGCGCGGGAGAAAAAGCGGAACGTTGAACTGCGGGACAAAGAGAAGATCGAACCGCTCCCGCATAAAACGCCACGGAAGCGTCAATTGTTCCATCCAACCGTACCAGCGTTCCGGCGCGTATACCTTGCGAATCCTCTCTCGCGCAGGCCGGTATGCGGAGTAGGAGGGCTCGCGGAGGAAAAGCACATATTCGGATTCTCTTTCGAGGAGAAAAAGTTCGTTGGTCAGGCGCGCGATATAGCGCCCAATACCGGGCGCGGAACCGAGCATCCGAGCGTCGATGCCAATAC
>MHSZ01000002.1:9664-14415 GCA_001824745.1 Candidatus Terrybacteria bacterium RIFCSPLOWO2_01_FULL_58_14
ATCACGAAGGGTCTCGAGGACCGCCTGTCCCGTCTTCTCCCAGGTGAACTGTGCCGCGCGCGCTCGACCGCGCGCCGCCAACGTATCGGCCAGTATCCGATCGTTGAGAATTTCCCGCATCGCAATCGCAATGTCCTCGGGCTGCCGAGGATCAACGAGAAGTGCGGCATCGCCCGCGACCTCGGGGAGCGAACTGATGGCCGAGGTGACTACCGGCACTCCTGCCGCCATCGCTTCCAGCACGGGAAGCCCAAACCCTTCATAAAAACTCGGATAGACAAAAAGAGAAGCGCGCCGATAAAGCGCCTGTTTCTCTCCTTCGGATACGTAGCCCAGAAAAACAACCGAGGATCCTATTCCGAGCATCTGCGCTTCGCGCACCACCTCAGTCCCTTTCCACCCTTCGGGCCCCGCGATCACGAGCCGAAAATTGCGGAATGCGGGCTCGCGCGCGAGCAGCGCTAAAGCGCGTACAATCCCCACAACATTCTTCCTCGCCTCCACGGCACCCAGATAAAGCGCGAAGTTGGAAGTTGGAACTTGACCTGACCGGCCAGGAAACTTGAAATCGGGAATGGATTCGCTCGCACCTTTCGGAGAAAAATCGGTTCCCCAGGGAATGACCCGGATCCGTTCCTTAGGAACGTGCCAGAAGCGCGTGAGATCGCGGGCGGTTGCCTGCGAAGGCACCACGAGGCGCGCGGCCTCACGCGCCTGCTGGCGAATATCCATGAGCCGGTGCCAACGACGACTCGCAGGAGAAAAAAACTCGGGGTGCGCCACAAAAGAAAGATCGTGGACCACCACCACCCTGCGGGACGCGCGCAACGGGGCTACGAGCGCATGCGGACTCAAGAAAATATCCACGCTTCCGAGTACCAGATCGAGTTTGGGGAATCGGAGCCCTCGTGCCGCAAAATCAAAAAGGCGGTTCGGCATCCGCCATCGCGTCAACGTGAGATTCACAAAGGTGTCAGGCCAGGAAAGGACTCGCGTCGGCGGAATACGCCGGCCAGTGTAAAAAACCCGGATGCGATCTTCCGGGGCGAGACGGGCGAGAACCTCAATAAGTTCGCAGGTGACCTCTGCGATACCGGTTGAAGGGCCCCGCGCCAAATGGCGAATATCGATGCCGATCGTCATTGTAGTCGGCGACCAAGGACCTACAACCAATGATCCACAACGCCAAAAGTGATCCGCGACCGATAACGCTGTTATTTTCCGCTGGTTGTCGGTTGTGGGTCGTAGGTCAATAAGTAAGATAGCGACGTAAGAGCACCGCGAGGGCTGCGAGAAGCAAAGCAACGCCCCCCCCGATCAATCCGCCGACTTCTCGCGGGAAGGGCGGTGAAGGCACGGCATCCCCGACCGCAGCGCTCATCTCCAGCGGTTCCCCGCTCCGAACGCTCATCTCCCGCACTGCCGCCCCAAGCAACCGCTGAAGCGCTGCCGTCGTTTCGGGAGAAAACGCATTCGGCCCTCGGAGGTTCACGCGATAATCCCACGGCGTCACTCGTACCGTGCGGCCTAGCGCCACTCCGGTTTCACTTTCCAAGGCGGCGTGGAGCGAAGCGGTGCGAAGAATATCCGCGAGCAGGTCGCCAAAGCGGCGTTCCGTCTCCACGAGATAGTATCCGTCGTAGAGCGCGTCGGGCTCCGCCGGCGCCATTCCCTGCACGCGGAGGGAGACCACGGCGGTCGCCGAAGGCGATACTGCGGCGTATCCTGCAACGAACGAACCGATCACCGCTCCCGTCACTGTCGCCGCAAGAAGAACGGGGAAGATCCGGCGAAAAATACGGATGAGATCACGAAGTTCTATCATATACTCTGGGCGCGGCCTTCTCGATCGGTATCCCTGATACTCTCGAGGATACGGTGTCGGAAGATTGCACTATCGAATGCCGCGGCACGCGCCCGCAAGGCGTCGGGGTGAAAAGCGTCATCGCGGAACTCGCGCAGCGCGCGCGCGAATGCGTCTGGAGATTGTTCGGCAACGAGCATACCGGTTTTTGGCGTGACGATCTCCAACGCTCCTCCCATAGCATACGCGATGACCGGCGCTGCGGCCGCAAGCGCTTCCACCGCGATGATACCGAAATCCTCCTCTTGAGGAAACAGGAGGGCACGACATTTCGCGAGCTCTTCCCGCAACGCCGCGTCGTCGACGGAACCGATGAATGCGACGCCTGGTCCTGCAAGACGGCGGAGATTACGGTATTCAGGACCATCGCCGACGATACGCAGCTTCACACCCGCCTTGCGCGCTGCGAGAATGCCGAGATCGAAACGTTTATACGCGAGCAGGCGGCCGGCCATGAGGAATGCGTCTTCCGGCCTTCGCGATGCCGCAGCGAAAAATGCGGTCCGCACGGGCGGGTATACGACCTTAGCACCGCGACCGTAGTATTTCGCGATGCGCCGTTTCACGTGCTGTGAGTTTGCGAGGAAAAAATCCGGCCTTTGCGACGCTGCGTAGTCCCAAAGACGCACGTAGGTCAACGCGAGCGGCGCCACGAATCGAAAAAGGCGCGGGAAGGACTGGAACTCGCCAATGTACCGCTGGCTGTCGTCCCACGCGTAACGGAGCGGTGTATGGCAATAGGCGATGTGGCGCGCCGGCGGTGGCACGATGATGCCCTTGGCGAACCCTGCGGAATCCGAGAGCACAAGATCAAATCCTTCGATTCCCAAATGCTCGGCCGCCAAGGGCATTGCGACGGGAAACATCCGGTGGTGGCGGCGAGCGAACGGCACTCGCTGTAAAAAAGAGGTCCGAACTTCGCGATCGCGGAACCGCCCACCCGTTGCTTCCTCGTCGTACAGCAAGGTGAAGATTGGCGCATCGGGAAAGATGTCGCAGAATTCCTCGAGCACGCGCTCAGCCCCCCCGAGCTGTATGAGGTAATCATGAACAAGGGCGACTTTCATATAAGCGGGAATCTGGAATTTGGCCTGCCCGGCCAGGGAATCTGGAATTTGGAACGGGAATCCCCCCTTCGACGCGGCTCAGGGCGAGAATAGCCGTCCTGCTTCTGAAAGCTTGGTCGGCCGCCCAACCGGCAAAACTCGTGGTGAGCCATATCGAACCACTACGAACGATGGCGGCGCATAAGGACTACGAAAGGTGTTGCCGCGATAATCTTCAAGTCGAGCCAGAGAGACCAATGCTCGATGTAGTATGTGTCGAGCCGCACCTCTTCATCAAAATCGAGATCCGAACGCCCGGAGATCTGTGCCACGCCCGTAATCCCGGGTTTGATATCGAGCACGCGGCGATGCCGCTTCTCGTACTCAGCCACTTGCTCGAGCATATGAGGCCTCGGCCCCACAAGCGACATCTCGCCCAAGAACACATTGAAAAGCTGCGGCAGCTCGTCGAGTGAAGTATGCTCCAAGAATCTCCCTACGCGCGTGCGTCGGGGGTCATTGAGGATTTTCCATACCGGCCCTTTCCGGACGCTCTGACGACGCGCGAGTTCCCGCTCAAAAGTTATGGCGCCCTCCGGGTCTGGCGCACCGAGGCCGGTGGAGTGCTTCCAATACATCGAACGAAACTTGAGCGTATCAAAGAATTTTCCATGCTCTCCCGCACGGCGGTTCCGATAGATGACGGGGCCCTGCGGGTCCTCAAGCTTTACCGCAAGAGCGATGAGGGCCATTAAGGGGGCGCACAATACCAGGAGAACGAAGGCGCCAGCGATATCAAGGGTCCGCTTAAAGACCCTCCCCCACCCATCCAGCGCTGTCCGCCGCAACTCAACGACGGGGATGCCGCCGATGAGGTCCGCGCGCGCATTCGCGGTCAAGGTCTGGAATAGGTTCGGCACGAACCAAAAGGCAAGGCGCCGCTCCTGCGCGAAGTCCACCAGCTCGACGATCCTCTCGCGCGGATAATCGGGATTCGCGAGTACGATTGCTTCGATGCCAGGATTTCCGAGCGAAACCGCCACTTCCTCGAGGTCGGGCTCGCTGAGGCGTTTCGCGATCCGCATCCCGAACGCGGGATTGCGCTCAAGCGCGCGGATGAGCTGATCAGTCACTGTATCGCCTCCGATGACGAGCGCTTTCCGAAGCCCTATGCCAAAACGCTTCGTGAGGAAATCCTCAAAGAGCGCGACGACGCTGCGTTCGCCGATGATGAACGCCGTCCCAAGGATCCATGTCGCAAGGACGAGAAACCTCGAATCGAAGAGCTCCTGGCGAAAAAAGATCGCGAATGCCGCCGCAGCGAGCGTCGCCGACGTGGAAAGCGCGATACGCGCCGCGGCGCCGATACGACCGATCTCGCTGTGCGGAAAACGATAGAGGCCCGTGGTCGCGATTGCCGCCACCGTAAAGAGCGCCGCGACAAAGATCAATGCCAGGTACTCGCTGAATGCGAGCCCGAAGGCGACCGGCCGCAGCGTCTGCACCCACGGGCTGAAACGCAGGGCCCATGCCACGAACCCTGCGAAAATGACCGCGAGAAAATCCAGCGGGACCGCCAATACTGTGAAGAAAAAACGATCAAGTCGAAGTTTCACCATGCGTTTGGGTATACTGTGCCTTCATCTAACGCTGAAAAATGGGCGATGACAAGCCGAGAAGAATGCTCTCTGCGCACATTTGAAGAAGCCGTCTCTCCGGGTGCGCGATAGGGAAAATCCCCGCGGTGAGCGGGGACTTTCCATACTATAGGCGCGGCGTACCGATAAGCCGAATTCTGTCGCTGCCGGAATTCCCAGTTCCCGCAGGGGCGGTTATCTCTC
>MHSZ01000002.1:14515-15801 GCA_001824745.1 Candidatus Terrybacteria bacterium RIFCSPLOWO2_01_FULL_58_14
CCGACTCCGGTTGCCCGGAGCCGCTGTGGGCTCTTACTTTACCCGCCGCAGTGCGACGGGGTATCCCGCACGAAGGCGGGCCCATCTCTTTTCACCCTTGCCGATTTCGCCCGCGCGCAGCGCGGCTGCGAAATCGAGCACCCTGAGCGAAGTCGAAGGATTTCCTTCCGGAGGCCCCTCGTCGCTTCGCTTCTCGGGACGCTCAATTTTGCACGTCGCGCTACTCGCGAGCAAAATTGGCGGTATGGTCTCTGTGGCACTCTCCCTACCCCGGTGTAAAACACCGGGGCGGTGGGCGTTACCCACTCCCCATACCCGTTGCTCCGCAGCGGGAAACCCTAAACCCAAATCTCTAAATCCTAAAACGGCGGCGTTCTAGGGCATAGAAGCTCGAGGTGAGAGATTCTCGATGCGAAGCATCGGGTAGTGTTCGGACTTTCCTGACCGCGTTGTCAAACGCAGGCCTCGCCGCCTGGTACGCCGGTGACGTTCTATCACGAAAAAGGCCGCTTCACAAGGCACCCGAAGAGAGAATAAGGCCCCGCTTCACGGGGCCTTCACGGTTCCTATAAGGAATATTCACCGACGGAGTTCCCGCCTCGACGGCCTTGGGCCGGATGCGGGCCATCGATACTTCCGCCTCACGTCTTTTACGCTCTCGGACAATTTGATTGCTGGTTGCGCGGGATGTTTCCGGACAACCTTCTCTTTCTCTGGGGACCTCCCGGACACGAACAGAATACCAGAGATCCTGAGCAGCAATGCGCCTCCTTTGCCGTGCGCTGTCAAACTCCCAATCACGTTCAATACCCGATGGAACAAACGATGTCAAGGAATAGGAGGCCAAGACGAGAGGCCCCGGCTAGCGGGGCCTCTTCGACTTTTGGGGAGCGTCCTCGGAGGGCTTCTTCCGGATCTTTCGGGTCGTGTCCTCCAGACCGCCTCCCTCGCGCCGGCACTGGCAGTACTTACTGCCGCACTTGCCGCCGAGGAACCGGTCGAAGGTCCGATGGAACTGCACCGGAACGCCCTGCTGCGACGCTCCCTGGATCACCGTGAGTTGGAAACTCATCGCGATCCTCCTTTCTCCGGTGCTGTTCACCGCAATAACACGAGAAGCTTCAAATAGCAATATTCCCCTGTGGTCGATCAAGCGCTTCGTTCACCAGCTGATCCGCCTCGCGATTGTCGCTTCTCGGCACATGGTGAAAGCGCACGGCACCGTAATCCTGCGTGGCGTTCCATAGTTCGATGAAAAGCGGCACCAGTTTCGCATCGCGGATCTT
>MHSZ01000002.1:15819-20261 GCA_001824745.1 Candidatus Terrybacteria bacterium RIFCSPLOWO2_01_FULL_58_14
ACGCGTCACAAGCTCAGAGTCCATCCGCACTTCCACTTCAGTTTCCCGGGCACGAATCGTTCCGATAAGAGCTTTCAGCTTCTTGAGTGCCGCAACTGCCGCGCGGTATTCGGCCACATTATTCGTCGTCTCCCCGATGGCTTCTCCCAGCGCCTTCACGAGCTTCCCTTCCGAATCTCTGATGACATAGCCCAAAGCCGCGGGCCCGGGGTTCCCCCGCGCGCCGCCGTCAGCAGAAATAGTGAAGCGCGGTTTCATGTTGCCGCACGCATACCAAGGAGAGAAAGTTCAACGCCGCGATGTTTCCAATCCGGCCGGAGCTCGCCGACGATATCTATGCGGTCGCCCGCACGGACTCCGACACCATCGCCCACAACCCTTTTTGTGGCAGTTGCCGAAATCACGCGGCCGCCGTGTAAGGGAGAAAAGCGCAACGCATACCGCCCCTCGCCCCTTCCGAAACGACGCGCTTCCAGCGTAGTGAGATCACGAATAAAAAGGCGCGGTCGAGGATTCCCTTTGCCGAAGGGGGCTAAGCGCTCAAACCACACAAGCAGCTCCGAAGAAACCTCGTGCGGTTGGAGCTCAAGATCAATCTCGAGAACGGGCTGCATCATCGTTTCTGTCACATGCGTTCGGCCATATGCCTGGAGGCGTTCCCGGAGTAACGGCAGCCAAGGCGCCCGAAGTGTAGCCCCCGCCGCCATCGCATGGCCGCCGAACTCTTGGAAAAGCTCGTTGCCTCCCGCGGCGCGCATCGCGGCAACAAGATCGAACCCAGGTACCGAGCGGGCGGAGCCGCGGGCCACGCCGTCTTGGAGTGCAAACGCGAACACCGGCCTGTGATAACGATCTGTGAGACGAGCAGCGACGCCGAACACGAGAGCGCGCGACCAACCCTCCTGCGCGACAAGGATCACCTCCGGGACGCGCTCCAGATCGGCGACCTCTTGTTCGGCCTGCACGAGCATCTCCTGCATCTTCTTTTGGCGTGCGCGGTTGTGCCGGTCGAGGGTTTTCGCGAGCGTCTCCGCCTCTTCTTCATCATTCGCGGCCAGAAGCGCGAACGCCGTATTCGCATGATCCATACGCGATGCGGCGTTGATGCGAGGCGCAAGTTCAAAGGCGACCGTATCTGTATCCGCGCGCCCCGCATCGACGCGCGCAATCTTCATGAGCTTGCGCAGTCCTAGCCGCGGTGCATCGCGAAGCACGCGAAGCCCTAAAGCAACCAGGATTCGATTCGGGCCCTCAAGCGGTACCAAATCCGCAATCGTCGCGACGGCGGCAAGATCAGCGAACCGAAAGAGGATGTGTTCGGAAAGCCCTTGGCCGAGAGGGCGACGCCGCACGGCATCTGCGAAGACAAAGGCGACGCCTGCACCGCAAAGCCAATCAAAGGGATAACGATCATCGTTACGGTGAGCATCCACGACGGCGACCGCCTTCGGGAGCTGTTCTGGGACAATGTGATGGTCGAGGACGATAGTATCGACTCCGCGAGCTGTGAGCGCCGCGATTTCTTCCCCGTCGCTCACGCCGCAATCAACAGTGATGACGAGCGCGGCTTTCCGCCGAAGAATCTCTTTCACCGATATCGCAGTCAAGCCGTATCCTTCAGTGAAGCGATCCGGTAAATAGCTCGATACATCGACGCCGATCGCCTCAAGGAGCTCTGTGAGAATCGTCGCGCCACACGCGCCATCTGCATCATAGTCGCCAAAAACCACAACGTGCTCGCCGCGCTCTCGCGCACGCGACAATCGCGCCACGGCCGTATCCATATCCGTAAAAAGAAACGGATCAGGCAACCGCGTAAAGTCCGGATCGGCGAAGAACTCCGCGATCGCGCGCGCATCCCGAAGTCCGCGATTCCATATCAGGTGGAGAAGTTGCGGCGGGTAATCGCCGTGAATGCGGAGGAATTCCTCCGGTGCGGGCGATGCGAGCTTCCACTGCATATTGACCATAGGGATCGCCTAAACGGAGAGCGCCCGTAGCGCCGGAAGCTCTTCTCCGGCGAGAAGTGCGAGCATCGCGCCACCGCCAGTCGAAAGAAAATCAATATCGCCGGCAAGATTCATCTCCAGCGGATAACGCGTCGTATCCCCTCCCCCCACAACCGAATAGCCAGGAGCGGATGCCACGGCACGCGCTACCGCTTCGGTGCCGAAACGGAACGCAGGAACCTCCGCGATCCCCATGGGACCGTTCCAGAACACCGTCTTCGCCTTCCTCACGACGCGCGAGAAAAGCTCACTGGTGTCCGGACCAATATCCAAGATGAGCTCATCGGCAGCGACGTCTCCTACCCCGCAGGTGCGAACCGCCGCCGCCCCGCTCCGGTCGGTAGACACCACCACGTCCACCGGAAGGTGAAGCCGGAGATCGGTGAGGGCGATTGCGCGCACACGCTCAATGAGATTTTCTTCCACGACGGAGTGACCCACCCCAAATCCTTTGGCGCGGAGCATGGTGTTGGCGAGTGCGCCTGCCAGACACAAGCCCTCCAAGCGCGGAAGGAGGCGTTCGATCATGGGAAGTTTATCGGAAATCTTCGCGCCGCCGAGTACTGCAACAAACGGGGGGACCGGATTATCGCGGAGACGAGTGAGCGTCTCCACTTCGCGCGTAAGCAGCATTCCCGCCGCCGCGGGAAGCCGGCCGGGAAGCCCCACGATGGAGGCGTGGGCGCGATGCGCGTCGCTGAACGCATCGTTCACGAAACAGTCCCCCAAACGCGCAAGCGCATCCGTAAAGGGAGAACTATTGGCTTCCTCACCCTCATGGAAACGGAGATTCTCAAAGAAAAGCACTTCCCCCTCCTTGGCGCTGCGCGCGGCATTCTCGGCTTCAGGACCCACACAATCCTCCACAAAGCTGACGGGACCTCCAAGAAGTGTCGAGAGGCGTTCGGCCACTGCGCGCTGCGAGAATGCGGCATCGCGTTTCCCTTTGGGACGTCCCAGGTGCGAGAGTACGAACACCGCTTTCGCGCCGCGATTACGCAGGGCGCGGAATGTCGGGAGACCGGCGCGCATTCGGAAATCATCGGCCACGATTCCTTCCTTCAGCGGAACGTCGAAGCCCGCGCGAAGAAGCACGCGCTTCCCTGCAATCTCAAGGGTGTCGAGCGTACGCAGCATCAGGCCTCATAGTATCATGCAATACCTCCATCCATGATATCGAACCGAGGGTTCGCGCCCTCATTTCGACGGGGTAGAATGGAGACGATGTCTGATGCGCTGCTTCCGAAAAAGAACATCGCCGTTCTCGGGGCGGGCTTCGGGGGAGTGGCCGCCGCACGCGCGCTCGGCCGCGCACTTCGCCGCAGCGCCGAACTCCGAAAACTCTACGACCTGATCGTCATCGACCGCTCCGCAGAGCATATCTATACTCCGGGCCTTTACGAAGTCGCCACCGCCGCAAGGGAGGACGCCGACCCTCTCACGCTGAAACATACCGCGGCCATTCCTCTCGAAGAAAGTTTCTCCGGCCTGCCGATTCGCATCATTCAAGACGAAGTGCTCGGCGTCGAACCCTCGTTACGCGCGGAAACGCCGGCCGGGATTCTCGTGCCCCCATCAGAATATCTCATACGCCTCCGCGACGGTGGAACGATACGCGCGGAATACCTCGTCCTCGCCCTCGGCGCCGTGGTGAATGATTTCGGCATTCCCGGAGTTCCGAAACATGGCCTTGTCTTCAAAAACTTCGGAGACGCGCTGCGTGTTCGAAGCGCGATAACAGAGACCTTCCAACGCACGGCGCAAGCCCACATCGTGATCGCCGGGGGAGGAGCAACCGGTGTGGAACTCACAGGAGAACTGGTGTCGCTCACGCGCCATCTCCGCCGCGCCTGGAAACGTGATATCCGGCCCCGCTTCACGCTCGTGGAAGCCGGAGAGCGATTATTGCCTGGTCCCCCGCTCATCGTCGCCGAGATCGCCAAGAAACGCTTGGAGCGTCTCGGCGTCACGGTACGACTCCATACCCGCATCATCGAAGTCGCCGAGGGGACAGCGACGGTGCAGGCGCCCGAAGGCGCGAATACCCGCATCGCCTTCGATCGATTCATTTGGTCGGGAGGTATTAAGCCGTCGCCAGTGCTTGCGGGAATCGTTGTACCAAAAGATCAACGGGGCCGCTGTACAGTAGATCTCGATCTCACTATCCACGGCGAGAACAACCTCTTCGCAATCGGCGATCTCACGTGCTTCGCCGACCCCGCAACGAACCAGCCTCTACCCAGCGTCGCCACCATTGCGATGGCGGAAGGAAGCATTGCCGCAATCAACGTTCTCGCGCGCATCAATCGACAGCCGCTTCGCCACTACCATCCGCCCAAGCATACGCCGATGATCGTTCCCGTTTGCGGGAAGTGGGCGATCGCCTACGTCGCCGGATTCACCGCCGCAGGATTCAGCGTGTTCCTCTTGCGG
>MHSZ01000002.1:20299-22338 GCA_001824745.1 Candidatus Terrybacteria bacterium RIFCSPLOWO2_01_FULL_58_14
AGTTCTCCCGCCGCTGAAAGCGTTCCGTTTCTTCCTCCGCTCCGCTGCGGTCTACTTCAGGAACGATTGAAGTGCGGTGCGCGATGAAGACACGCCGCGGCATCTGCCGGGGCGCACGGATGTTTCGCTGCCCTCGCTACTCTACGGTCACGGACTTTGCGAGGTTTCTCGGTTTATCCACGTCGCAGCCCCGAGCAATGCCGATGTGATACGCAAGGAGCTGTAGCGGAACGACGGCAAGCAGCGGGGACAATATCTCGTGGGTGCGCGGTATCGAAATAACGCCATCGGCAATACTCGAAACCCCCCGATCGCCTCTGGTCGCGATCGCAAAAATCGGGCCATTTCTTGCGCGAATCTCTTCGAGATTGGAAAGCGTCTTATCCCGAACGCTGTCATCAGGCACCACCGCCACCGTAGGGAATCGCTCATCGATCATCGCGATGGGCCCGTGCTTCATCTCTGCGGCGTTGTAGCCCTCTGCGTGAAGGTACGAGACCTCCTTGAGTTTCAGCGCCCCTTCCAGCGCTACGGGATATGACCATTTTCGTCCGAGAAAAAGCGCATTCTCGTAATGCGCGAAGCGCTTCGCGAGCGCGCGGATTTCGTTCTCTTCTTTCAGGAGAGAACGAATCGCATCGGGGATGCGGATGAGGGCCTCGAGAAGTTCCTGTGCCTCCCGCTCCCCCATCGCGCGGCCCCTTGCAAGGAAAATCGCGGCCAGGAGCAATGCTACCACTTGCGAAAGGAACGCCTTCGTCGATGCCACGCCGATTTCCGGACCCGCGTAGTTGTAGAGACCCGCATCGGTCTCTCGTGCGACCGTCGACCCCACCACGTTCACGATGCCTATCGTCAGCATCCCCTTGCGTTTGGCTTCGCGGAGTGCCGCGAGAGTATCTGCGGTCTCGCCGGATTGCGAAATCGCAAAAAGCGCGGTATTGCGCGTGGCCAGCGGTGCGCGTTTGTAGCGAAACTCGGCGGCGTACTCCACCTCGGCCGGAATACCGGCAAGTTCTTCGAAAAAGAGTTCTCCCAAGAGCGCCGCATGGTAGGAGGTTCCCATTGCGGTGAGGACGATTCGCTCGACATGATCGAGACGCTTGCTTACCGTCTCCAGGCCCCCCAGTTTCACCTCTCCGCCGCGCACTCTTCCCCGCATCACATTCTCCACCACCTCGGGACCCTCCGAGATTTCTTTCCGCATGAAATGCGGGTGGCCTCCTTTCTCTGCTTCTTGGAGCGTCCACGGGATCTCCACGAGCCGACGCCGAAGCTCTGCGTCATCGACGTTCGTGATGCGGAATCCCTCCCGCGTCACCGTCACCATTTCGCCGTCCTCGATGTACACCACCTTCTTCGTCGATGCGAGCACTGCAGATGCATCGGAAGCGAGAAGGTATTCGCCGCTCCCCACACCCAGGAGCAACGGTGAAGAGTTCCGGGCTGCTACGATCTTTCCGGGGTCGTCGGCGGAAAGCACGACAATCGCCCACGTGCCGCGAAGCTCTCGCAGTGCGGCCTCCACTGCGTCCTCGAGCGTCCCGCGGAAACGCTCCTCGACGAGATGCACAATCACTTCCGTATCGGTATCGGACGAGAAACGATGACCGTTCGCGATAAGTGTCGCCCTCAATGCCGCGTGGTTTTCGATGATGCCGTTGTGCGCGAGGTGAATGCGGGCACGGCAATCGCCGTGCGGATGCGCATTGCGCTCGGAAGGCGCTCCGTGCGTTGCCCAGCGCGTATGCGCAATCGCCACCGTTCCGGGGAGGGTGGCGCCGACGAGTTTGGCTTCAAGTTTTCCGACGCGGCCCGCAACGCGGGCAACAAAGGGCCCGCGTTTCTCTTGTTCCACCGTGAGTCCCGCGGAGTCATAGCCGCGATACTCAAGACGCTTGAGACTATCGAGAACAATCGGTGTGGCTTCCCGTTTCCCGATGTAGGCGACGATGCCGCACATAGCGAGGAATCTGGAATGGGGAATCTAGAATCTGGAATACGCGCCGGACGACGGCTGCTATTCCGAGTATTCCGCT
>MHSZ01000003.1:0-461 GCA_001824745.1 Candidatus Terrybacteria bacterium RIFCSPLOWO2_01_FULL_58_14
CGAATGGTACGAATATACGAATCCCCAAAGAATTTGGAATATCTCCTTCGTCGTACGATTCCAGATTCCAAACTCTAGATTCTAGATTCCCGCACATGGAAACGCCTAAAGGTCTTGCGATTCGCTTAAAAGACGTCTCGGTGGTGTACGAGGCGGGCGAGAAGAACGCGACGAAAGCGCTCGACAATGTGTCGGTCGAGATTCCGTCCGGAGAACTCGTGGTCATCTTCGGGCCTTCCGGCTGCGGGAAATCCACGCTGCTCTACACCATTGCGGGACTTGAGCGGCCCACTTCCGGAGAGGCGGCGGTCTACGGCGCGGAACTCTCCCGCATGCGCTCCAACGAGCTCGCAGCACTCCGGCGCGAACGCATCGGGTTCATCTTCCAGGCCTTCTACCTCATCCCGTCGTTTTCGGTGCTCAACAACATCGTGCTCCCGCAGATCTTCGCGAGCACAGCT
>MHSZ01000003.1:490-4294 GCA_001824745.1 Candidatus Terrybacteria bacterium RIFCSPLOWO2_01_FULL_58_14
GGCGTGCTCGCGCAGAAGCGAAAATTCCCCTCCGGATTGTCCGGAGGCCAGCAGCAGCGCGTCGCAATCGCCCGCGCTTTGGTGAACAACCCCCAGCTCGTGCTCGCCGACGAGCCCACAGGGAACCTCGATGATGCCTCGGCGGACAACATCATGCACATCCTTCTCGATCTGGCCGAGAAGGAGGGGAGGACCGTGGTGCTCGTCACCCATGACCCCAGATATTTGCGGTTGGCACACCGCATCTTTTGGATGCAGGGCGGCCGCATCGTGCGGACCGCGCAGCAGCGTTCGCTCACCGGCAAGAAGACCGCGCCCGTGGTGCTGGAGAATTTAGCGCAGCGCTTCCCCTACGCGAGCGAGACGTCGCTGAAATCCAAAGCGCTCCTCCACTATCTCTACGACGGTTACGACTGGGATGTGCAGCAGCGTATCGAGCAGGAGGTGAAAAATCTTCTTGAGGGGCGGCTCTCTTACGAACAATTTCAATCCTTCCTCGACGTTCCGGTGAAAGATGGCGGCGCGGGATTCTACCGGCAGCGTGCGGAAGCGGTTACGCAGCGCCTCAAGAATATCCTGGAGGCAACCGAACGTCTTGCGCGCATCCGAAGGATCGCGCTGGACATTCCGGTATTGCTCAGAAGCGAACTCACGAGCTTGCTCGGCTCCACTATTGCGGCGGGTGCGTCCTTGCAACAGGACCAGCGCGAGCGCATTATTGCCGAGGCAGGAAAGCGCTTCCTTGGCCAAATCGGATCCAACGAACTTTTGGAGTTTCTCGATCGTCCCTGGCGCGAGGGAGGTGCCGGGCTCGATGAAGGTATTGCCCGGAAAATCTTCTGGGACGTTGAGATGTTGATGGTGGAGTATGCGAGGTAGCCGGTGCGCTCGCCACGGCCTTCTCTCTCGTCCGTCTCCGCGGCAAGGCCCCCTCGCAACCCAGGCCCAGGGCCCAACCATTGCTCGGGGGCCTCGCCGCTTCGGCGGGTTGGCGAGCATGTGGCGTACAGCGGATTTTTAAGGATATGCGCGCTTCCGACATCATACTCCTCAACGTGCAATCCTTCCGCACGCGCCTCATGCGCGCGATGCTCACCGTCGGCGGCATGAGTATCGGGATCGGCGCGGTGTTTTTCCTCGTGACTTTGGGATTCGGCCTTCAGCAGGTGCTCTTTGAGAGCATCACGACCGCCGAATCGCTCCTTTCGCTGGACGTGGCGTCGCAAGGCGACGCCCTCAAACTCGATGCGAAAACGATCGAGGAGATCGCCTCCTTGCCGAATGTCGAGGAGGTATCGCCCGTGGCGAGTTTATCGGCCCAAGCCGAACTTCAAGGCGTTGCCACCGATGTGGTAGCACAGCTCGTCACGCCGTCCTACTTCCGCCTCCAGGGCATGACGCTCGACTTCGGGAGTCCCTTCAACGAGGGGGATGCCGAGGGCGTGGTGGTGTCTTCAGCGCTGCTGAAGGCGTTCAATCTGGAGGCAGCGCAAGGGGTCGGACAGGAGCTTGCGCTCACGGTGTTTGTTCCTCAAGTGGAGACGGAAGATCGTCCGGAAAGCGTGCGGATCGTGAAGGCGGAGCCGGCGCCGCGCATTCGCGGCGTCGTCGCCGACGACACGACAGCACTCCTCTTCGTTTCTTCTACAACCCTTCCCGATGTGGTAGTACCCAGCTACCAGCAGGCGAAGGTGAAGGTGGAGTCCGAGGAATACCTCAATACGGTACGGGACGAGATTCTCCAGAAAGGATTCCTCGTATCGGCGCTCTCCGACGCGATCGAAGAGGCGAACCGCGTCTTTTTTGTTCTCCAGGTGGTCCTCGGCATCTTCGGCGTGGTGGCGCTGCTCGTGGCTGCGGTGGGCATGTTCAACACGATGACGATTTCGCTGCTTGAGCGCACGCAGGATGTGGGCATCATGAAGGCCATCGGCGCCTCGGATCGCGACGTACTGTTCCTTTTCTTATCCGAGTCGTTTCTTATGGGGTTGCTGGGGGGCTTCGGGGGAATCGGGGTCGGGTACGTCGGGGGGCAAGCGCTCAACCTCGGGCTCAATATTCTGGCGCGCACTCAGGACGCAGAACCCTTGAATGTTTTCGCTTATCCGCTTTGGTTTATCGCTTCGATTATTGCGCTGTCGGCACTCGTGGGTTTCTCCACGGGCATCTTCCCGGCGCGGCGCGCAGCGCACCTGAAGCCCTTGGTCGCTCTCCGTTACAAGTAGTGAAGCGAAAAGCGATAAGCGAATAGCGAAGAGAACCTCTCGTTCTTCGCTCCCATCCCGTCGCGATCGCACATATTGCGCGGGGTTATTTTTTATGGTATGAAAAAGCCCCCGAACCTTGAGAAAGGAAGAACGCGATGCGCGAAGTAGAACTGAAATGGCGCATTACCGATGCGGCATTTCGCGAGGGTCTTTGGCGCCTTGCGATTGACGAAGAGCGGATCATGCGCTTTCGCGCCCTGATGCCGCACTTGCGCCAGGCCTCGGACGATGAGCTTCGTGCGCGTTTCGGTCCCGACATCATCGGGAACCTGGAATCCGCGTTCGAACGCAATATCATCTACCGCACGCCGGAAGGGGTTGAGGTGCGGCTGCGGATGACCGTTCTGCATCGCGCCTTGCACGGCAATGCGGATCGCCACTATGAGCTCGCGCTCAAGGGCCCCCCAGATCCCGATTCGGAATTTCAGGATCGCGATGAGCAGACCCTGCCTTTGGGATCGCCCCCGGGGAATCTCGTGGAGGGATTCCTGAGACGCCTTGGCTGGGAGATCACGGACGTGTATGAGGATCACCGCACCGACCTTCGCCTCGGCGGCGTCCTCATATCAAAGCGCGTGTTCCCGGTCCTGGGCACGTGGATGGAAATCGAGGGAATGCCTGAAGGAATCCTCCGTTGCGCCCAATCGTTTGGACTCACGAAGGAGAATGCTGTGCGCAAGGGGTGGCGCACCATATGGCGAGAGTATTGCGAAGCGCATTTCGAAGCAGGATACGATTCGCATCAGCTCACGTTCTCTGCGGTCCGATTCAAAAGGGGAGGAGGGCATCGCCAGTGAAGCAGCTCGTCATTGCACTCGCCGGAGGCCCCGGATCCGGAAAGTCGACGTTGATGCATCTTTTGACTGTAGCACTGGGCGACGAACGCTACGTGAACCCTCCGCTTCCCGACGGTACGGTCGCCGAGTATGCCAGAACTTTCATCGATCGGCGGATTCGGCTCGAGGAGCGCTCGATCAACGTGTACGATCAGTTGTTGCTCCACCGCGGCCAAAAACGGCGCGAGGACGATTTGCTTGCAGCCGGGTACCCGGTCGTCATCTCCGACAGCCCGACGTTTCTGCAGCTCGTGTACTACTTCGAAGCCGATCCGCTTGAGGGCGTCATTGGTTCGGAGACGCGCGATCTTATCCGCAGGGAGTTGGAACGCGCGGCGCACGAAGGAATCGGTCGGTACGACATCATCTTTTTCCTTCCGCCGGTTATCCCATTCCGTCGTGATCCTACCCGCAGGCAGGAAGCTGCCGAAGAGCGAGCGCGCATTAGCGACCGGATTGAGGCCTTCCTGAAACTCTCCGGCGCGCGGTACGTGACGCTCCGGCAGCGTTCACGGCAAGGGAGAGTGCGCGAGGCGCTCGAGCACCTTGTGCCACTACTGAGAGAATTGCAAGCGCCCCGATAATCATCGGGGCGCCTTTTTATTCGCCAAGGGGGGTGGTTCGACTTCGCTCACCACGAGTTTTGCAAGATGAGCGGCTCGCAGCGTGTTGTGTGCCAGGGCGGCTATACTCGCCCCGAG
>MHSZ01000003.1:4331-4685 GCA_001824745.1 Candidatus Terrybacteria bacterium RIFCSPLOWO2_01_FULL_58_14
TGGGCGGTACGCTTGGGTCTTGTAACTGACGCTACCGTATCCTGCGATATCGCCGGTGACGACGAAGAGTCGCCGTTTCAGCATCGCCTTGCACCGTTTCGTCCCGTTACAGTGCGGGCACGCGAGCTTCGCCTGCCGATCTCCGACGAATCCGTTGCCATTGCAGGTACGACACACGCCGCCGCGGCAGCAGGGGATCGTCCTCACTCGTCACCTCCTTGTCAGTGAGCAGCACTATCCAGCCGGTCGTTTATTATAAACATACAAATACGATTTTGTCAACGCCCCCTTAGCTCAATGGATAGAGCGTCAGCCTCCGGAGCTGAAAATACAGGTTCGAATCCTGTAGGGGGC
>MHSZ01000003.1:4719-9066 GCA_001824745.1 Candidatus Terrybacteria bacterium RIFCSPLOWO2_01_FULL_58_14
CCTCGAAAAGATGAAAAATCCGAGGGATTAGCGCCCTCTCGGGATATACTAGTGGCATGATCGCGATTTCGTTCCTTGGCGGGACGCGGGAGGCAACCGGTTCGCAGTTTCTCCTCGAGACCGACCGAGCGAAAATACTCATTGATTGCGGCCTCCATCAGGGTTGTCATTTCTGCGAAGGGAACAATCTTGCGCCGTTTTCTTACGACCCCGCGGCGATCGATGCGGTGGTCGTGACGCACGCACACCTCGATCACTCCGGGCTGCTCCCCAAGCTCGTGCGGGAAGGGTTCCGCGGCCGCATCTTCGCGACCGCGCCGACAAGGGATTTCTCGGAGATTCTCCTTGAAGATAGTGCCGGTTTGATCGAAGAAGAGATGCGGGGGCGCGGCAAGGAGCCGCCGTACGGTCCCCCGGACGTCGCGCCGACCATCGCACGTTTCACGCCGTTGTCGTATCGAGAGCCGCAGGAAATCGCGCCGGGCGTGAGCATCGAACTCTTCGATGCCGGACACGTATTGGGATCTGCGAGCGTTGTTGCAGAGGTGGGGGGAAAGCGCATCGTGTTCTCAGGAGATCTTGGGAACTCGCCGATGCCGCTCTTGAAAGATCGCGAGTCGCCCGACCGCGCCGACTATGTGCTTATCGAATCCACTTACGGCGATCGCATCCACGAAGATCGCAATGAGCGCCGCGCGAAACTCCACGAGATGATCGGAACGACGATCAAACAAAAGGGAACCCTCCTCATTCCCGCGTTCGCGTTCGAGCGTACGCAGGAACTCCTCGCGGAGATGAATACGCTTGTGGAGTCCGGTCGCATCCCGAGAATCCCAGTTTTCGTGGACAGCCCGCTTGCGATTAAGGCCACGGCGATCTACCAGCGTTACTCGAGCTACTATAATCCCCGCGAGCAGCAAGCGATTCGCGAAGGGGATCTCCCGTTCCAGTTCCCCGGCCTCCGGTTCACGAAGACGGTCGAGGAGTCCAAAGAGATCAATGATGTGCCGCCGCCGAAGATCATTATCGCGGGCTCCGGCATGATGCAGGGAGGGCGGGTTCTCCACCATGCGCGGCGCTATCTTTCCGACCCTCACTCAACGCTCCTCATTGTGGGCTATCAAGCCGCAGGATCGCTGGGACGGCGGCTCCTTACACACGCCCGGCGCGCGCGCATTTTTAGCGAGACCGTTGCGGTACGGGCGCGTGTCCGCGCGATCGGCGGCTATTCCGCTCACGCTGACCAAGAGGGCCTCTTGGATTGGCTCTCGGCGATTCCTTCGCGGCCCAAGAAGGTTTTTCCCGTGCAGGGAGAACCCGCAGCGGCCTTGGCGCTCCGCAATGAGATTCGCGACGGTCTCGGTATCGAGGCGGAGGTGCCGTTTCGAGGAGAGCGTCTCGCGCTTGAGTGATGTGTTAGGATGGACGGTATGGCGACCAAGGTGTGCGTGCGGCGCTTCAACTATAAAATATGCGTATCGGGAGCGTCTGACATCCGCGCATGTCCGAAGGACGCCGTGACGCGGGCGCGAGAGGTTGGCCGCGAGATTGTGCGGCGGGGAGGCGTCATCGTGACCGGCGCGACTTCCGGGATTCCCTACGAAGCGGCAAAGGCCGCTCGGGCGGCCGGGGGGCTCTCGATTGGTTTCTCGCCGGCTGCTTCCGCCATCGCCCATACGAAAACGTATCGGCTTCCCACCGACGCCTTTGATATCATCGTCTATACGGGTTTTGACTACTCGGGGCGAAACCTCATCCTCACACGCGCTGCCGATGCGCTTATCACCATCTGCGGCCGCGTGGGAACTCTCAACGAGTTCACGGTGGCGTTTGAGGATCGGAAACCCATCGGCGTGCTCGCGGGATCCGGCGGCACGGCCGACCGCATCAAAGAAATCGTCGAGCCGTCCGGGAGGCCATGGAAGTGGAAGCAGACGGTTTTCGAGCACAACCCCCGGACGCTCGTTGCGAAAGTGATCGCGCTCATCGATGATGGAAAGGTCGAGCGCCGGCGCCAGAGCGCGCGCCGGAAACGCTAAAAAAGAAACTACGATATGGCGGAAAAACCCATCGGCGAGATCACGCATTATTTCAGCAAGATCGGCGTCGCGGTGGTGAAGATTGCCGACCGCCTCAAAGAGGGCGAGCAGATTGCCTTCCGTGGTGCGACGACGGATTTCACACAGGCGGCGTCTTCCATGGAGGTAGACCACCAGCACGTTACGGAAGCGAAGCGCGGGCAAGAGGTGGGGATGAAGGTGGACCAGCGCGTACGGGAGGGCGACAAGGTGTATCGCGCGTAGCGGCAATGCCCATGCCGGACTTTTCGGTTTTCCCCGATATCACGATGGCGTTGCGGCTGCTTCTGGCGGTGGCATTGGGTGCCGCCGTCGGGTTCGAGCGGGAGTATGTCGGGAAAGCTGCGGGGTTTCGCACCTACGCGCTCGTTTCGCTCGGCGCATGTCTCTTTACCGTGGTGTCGTTATACGGCATGACGCAACTTCCCACAGCTCCGGCACTGGGCGACACGTTTCGCTATAACTACGATCCCACACGGATCGTGTCGCAGATCGTGGTAGGCATTGGGTTCCTTGGGGCGGGGCTGATCATTTTCCGCGGGTTTCGCGTCGAAGGGCTCACGACGGCGGCCGGGTTGTGGGTTGCGGCAGCGATCGGGACGGCGGTGGGCTTTGGATTCTATGCGCTTGCGGCCGTTGCGGCAGCACTCGAGCTCACTATTTTCTATCTCCTCAAGCGCGTGGAGCCACACGAGCATTCCGAGGAGGTTTCTTCTCTGGAGCGGTAGAGCGCGTCGAGCCGCTTCTTCATGGGCGCTATCGCGATTCTCATCGGCACGATTGTGGGTGCCGGCATTTTCGCATTGCCTGCCGCGGCTGCCCGCGCGGGTTTTCCCATTACGCTCGTTTGGTTTCTTCTCCTGACGGTTGTCGTCTGGACCATTCACTTGATGTATGGAGAGGTGGTGCTTCGGGCAGGAGCCGGGCACCGTTTGCCCGGCTATGCAGCCCAATACCTCGGACGATCCGCAGCACGGCTCGCGGGCGTAAGTGCGGTCGCGGGAGGCATCGGCGCACTCCTCGTGTATGTAGCACTTGCGGACGTGTTTCTCGCGGAGCTTTTTCCGGGAGTGTTCTCTTCAGGACAGTGGGGGATAGCGGCGTGGGGGGCGCTTACTCTCGCGGTCGCCTTCGGCATCCGGACGGTCGCTCGGGTCGAACTCGTGATGACCGCGTTTCTTCTCGCGGCGATGGCCATAATCATTACAGCGCTTGCTCCGAGGATCTCGGGAGAGAATCTTCTCGTGCTCGGAAGTTTTTCCGAGAGTATCGTGCCGTACGGCGTGCTTCTGTTCTCGTTATGGGGTATTAACGCGATTCCGGAAATGCGCGCCCTCGTCGGTGCTAACGCGACCAAGCTACGCCGGACAATCTCCGTGGGGACCCTTATTCCTGCAGCACTCTACCTCCTCTTCGTTGCGGCTGTGATCGGAGCGTTTGGAAGCGCTGCGATCGGCAATCTTCCCTCCCTTCTCGCATCCCTCGGTCCGCAGCTCTTTTACGCCATTGCGATGTTCGGTGCGCTTGCGGTGGCGACCTCTTTTCTTGTCTTGGGCGCCTATTTCGTAGACACGCTTCGTTACGACTTCCACTTTTCCTACCCGCTCGCACTTCTCATGCTTGCCTCGCCACTGCTCTTTTTTGTCGCCGGAGTTCGCGACGTGGCCGCCATTATGGGGATCGTGGGGATGATCCTGGGAGTTGTCGACGGAGTGCTGATTGTGCTCGTGTGGCGCGCTGCCCGCACGAGTATGGGTTTCGCTCCTGCATATGTCGTCCGTCTGCCCGTCGCGGCGTCGTATGCTATGATGGCGCTGTTCATCGGGGCTGCGGCCGCCGAAGTTGCCTCTTTTCTTGTATGAGTCCTTCCCCGCGTAAGCGCGCGATGTTGCCGCGGCGTGTGCGTCCCCAGCCAAGAAGGGAATCCGAAGAGTTCGGGCCGGGGAAAGCGGGTTTTCTCCTTTGCCCCGATTGCAAGGCGGTGTACGACAAAAAACGCTGGGTGGCGGATTTCGCCGGAGTGCGTGACATCAACGAGCGCAAGCGCGTCGCGTTCCGACGTTGCCCCGCTTGCCAGATGATCCGTGACCGGAAGTTCGAGGGCCAGGTGATTGCGCAAGGTGTTCCCGCACGTCGGGTGGAGGAGGTACTCGCGCGGATTCGCAACGTGGGAGATCTCGCGCGAAGAAGGGATCCCCTGGACCGTATTATCGCGGTACGGCGGCGAGGTCAGCGTATCGAACTGACGACGACCGAAAACCAGCTTGCC
>MHSZ01000003.1:9184-16110 GCA_001824745.1 Candidatus Terrybacteria bacterium RIFCSPLOWO2_01_FULL_58_14
GCGGACGGTCTTCGCAATCTTCCTTTTCACGATCCCTTTCCAGACTCGGTTTTTCATCGGGGAACTGGGAACGGGGCCGGCGAGCGGAGAATGGACAGGGGTATGGTTGTGGGCGAGCGATTTTGTGTTCGCCCTTCTTCTCCTGTGTTGGCTTTCGCGCGGCGCTAAGGCGAAAGATTTCACGCCGTTCCTCGTGCTCCTCGCGGCCGTTCCAGCACTCTTGTTGCACGGCAACGCATTGAGCATCTGGGCCTTCCTGAAGGTTATCGAGGGGATCGCACTCTTCGCATATGTGCATGCGCGCGGACCCGCGCTTCTCACGTCATCGGTGCCGCTTGTCGGTTTCCTCGCGGGCCTTACGGTACAGGCGATCGCCGCTTTCGTGCAGTTTGCGCGCCAGCGCGACCTCGGTTTCTCTTTTTTGGACGAGAGTCCGATCGCCGGGAATCTTCCCGGGGTTGCGAAGTTTTCCGTACATGGGGCCGACGTGGTCCGCGCGTACGGTTTCACGCCCCATCCCAATATCCTCGCCGCCTTGCTTGTTGCGGGGTTGATGGCCGTAGCGTTTCTCTATCTCGTTCGCGGCGTCCGATTACGGTTCGGGTATCGTATCGAGCGGCAGAGAGAGGAAATCGTGCGAGGATTGCTCGTCTTTGTATTCGCAACAGGCCTGGTCGTCACCTTTTCGCGTTCCGGGTGGGCTGCGGCAGCTGCGGGACTTTTTTTCGTCCTCGCAGTCGTGACGCGGCACGCTCGTCTGCGCGAGCAGTTCGGGTGGGAGGCGCTCCGGTTCGCGATCCTTCTGGTTGCGATCCTCTCGCTGCTGTGGTGGATTTTTTCTCCATTTCTCGCAGCACGCGCTTCCATATTCCCACAAGAGGAGGCCATTGCACTCCGGAGTTTCTACAATCGCGAAGCCGTCGCAATGTTGGTGCGCGACCCGTTTTCCGGCGTGGGACCCGGCAGATTCGTGGAAGCGTTGGCGGAGCGGAACCCCAATCTTCCGACTTGGTCATTTCAGCCCGCGCACAATGTGTTTTTGCTCGTCGGCGCGGAATACGGCATTGCTGCGGCGGCCGCACTTCTGCTCGTCTCCATATTTTTGGCGGGCAGAGTTTGGCGGCGGATTTTCTCCTCGCAGGACCCCAAGACACGACTTGCGAATGCGTGTCTCTTTTCTTTCCTTATCTCGCTCGCCGTCTTAGCGCTCGGGGATCACTTCCTTTGGACGACGCAGCAAGGGCGATTCCTTTTTGCTCTTGCACTTGGATTCGCCGCGGCGGGTTTTCCCCAAGAAACACGAATCATTCCTGTTTCCTAGGGCGACACGCGGCGTAACCTTGTGTTGTCCGCGGAGATCGCTGACGTTACGATGGCCTCACTGCGGTATTTCGCGGATCCCCACCCCGTAGCAGAACCTTTGGCACCACGCTACGGGGCAGGTATAGGTATCCACTCACGAGTTCTTCATGCGGTACTTTGCTGACCTTCATATTCATTCGCGATTCGCTAGGGCGACGTCGAAGGACTTGACGCTGTCCACGCTTGACGCATGGGCCCGCAAGAAGGGCATCCGGGTGCTAGGTACCGGGGACTTCACGCATCCCGAGTGGTTCGCAGAACTGCAAGATCAGCTCCAGCCGGCTCCCGAAGAGGGGCTCTATGTGTTAAAAAATCCAAGTACCAAAACCCAAAACCCCAACGACGAAACGCGGTTCCTCCTCTCGGTGGAGGTGTCGAGTATTTATCGCAAGGGCGATAAGGTGAGGAGAATCCATACTATCGTTCTCTTGCCTTCGTTTGCGGCAGCGGAAACCTTCAATACTCAACTTGCCCGGCAGGGTGGGAACCTGCGATCCGACGGCAGGCCGATTCTCGGCATCGACGCCAAAGCGGTCGCCCAGGCCGCATTCCAAGCACATCCCGACGCCCTGGTCGTTCCTGCGCACGCATGGACGCCGTGGTTTTCGATTTTTGGTTCGATGTCGGGCTTCGATCGTCTCGACGAATGCTTCGAGGAACTCACGCCGCAGATTTTCGCAATCGAGACCGGCCTCTCTTCGGATCCCGCAATGAACTGGCGTATCTCCGCGCTGGACAGCGTCGCACTCATGTCCAACTCCGATAGTCACTCGGCCCCAAAGATTGGCCGCGAGCTCAACGAGCTTGAGGGCGAGGTTTCCTATATGGCCATTCGCGAGGCGTTCCGTACCGGCGCGCCGGCTCGGGCGGGGGAGCGCGAAACAGCGCCGGCGAAGCTTCTGGGAACCGTCGAGTTCTTCCCGGAGGAGGGGAAGTACCACTATGACGGGCATCGTCTCTGTAGGGTTCGCTGGACGCCAGAGGAAAGGAAGGCGTATGGCGGCCGGTGCAGTGCTTGCGGACGGCCGGTGACGGTTGGGGTGATGTCGCGCGTGGATGATCTCGCTGATCGCCCCCTCGGCTTTCATCCGCCCGGAGCTCCGAACTATCGTTCACTCGTGTCGCTCGATGAGATCATCGCCGATGCGATTGGCCTTGGAAGGGGGACGAAGGGGGTCGCAGAGCACTATGAACGGCTCGTGCGGGAACTCGGTAACGAGATGCGGGTACTGCTCGATGCGCCTGGAGAAGAGATTGCGCGAAGTTCCCTCCCGGTGATTGCAGAAGGAGTGCGTCGAGTTCGGGAAGGCAAGCTGGTAATCGAGCCCGGCTACGACGGCGAGTTCGGCACCGTACACGTGTTCACCCCAGAGGAACGCGCGGCCTTTGCCAAGGGCGGGGCGCCTGATACTCAAGCGACCCTGTTCTAATCGTGAGCGGTCTGGGCATCTCGTATTCGGGCGGATGCTATACTGGAGGCGTCTTGCTGCATCTCTTATTTTTTATGGCTTCGCAAACACCCCGAAACTTTTTCAACGGTACGAATCTTTCGCCGGAAGAACTTCGGCACCTTTGTATTCGTTACGAGAAAGAACTCGTCGGCGTGAAGGATTGGATGTTCGTTTTCCTTATGGCGTGGACAGCGGTGCTCTGGGTTATGGAGTGGGCACAGTTCTTCAGCGCGCGCGCTATACCGCATACGATGACGGCGGGGTACATCGTGCTTTTGGGGGCGTATATCGCCCACAAAGAGGTGCTGCGCTGGACCGGTATCACGGCCCGGGTTCGCAGAGGAGAACTCTTCGTCTACATCTGGTGGGGCACGTTCCTCCTCATGTTCCTTGTGGAGTATCTTGCAGGACGCTGGACGGTTCCTGAAGGCATGACGCTCCTTTCGTACGAGATCTTGGGGTATTTCGTCTTGAGCGAAGTATCGAAGGCCTTCAATGCATGGCGAGTCGCGCAGCGGGAAGAAGGAAAGGGGCGCTGAGTGTCAACGCGATTATGGCGCGGCAGCTCTCGAATCAGGAGATCGCGCATCTTTTTTATCAAATTGCGGAGTATCTTCAGATGCAGGAAGTGGCATTCAAGCCGCGAGCGTATGAGCGGGTAGCCCGTGCCGTAGAAACGCTCGAGGAGCCGTTGGGAGTAATCTACCGTCGCGGGGGGCGAAAGGCGTTGGCCGAGCTTCCCGGCGTTGGCGCCTCGATTGCCGAAAAGTTGGAAGAGCTCGTGAAGACCGGCCGTCTCCGTTATTACGAGACGCTCAAGCGCGAAACGCCCGTGGATATCGAGGGCCTTTCGGCAATCGAGGGCTTGGGCCCCAAGACCATCAAGGTCCTTTGGCAGAAGCTTCGCATCCGAAAGGTGGAGGAGCTCGAGCGCGCGGCGCGCGCGGGGAAACTCCGAACTCTGCCGCGGCTGTCGGCGAAGATCGAGGAGAAAATCCTCAAAAGCGTCGCGTTCCAAAAGCAGCGCGGGGGTCGATTCCTTATCGGTGAGGCCTTGCCGCTGGCTCGGAGAATCGAGGCACGCCTCAAAGAACTCCCGCAGGTGAAAATCGCCGTCGTGGCAGGGTCGCTGCGGAGGCGCCGCGAAACGATCGGCGACGGAGACATACTTGTCGTTTCGGAAAATCCCGACCTTGTGACGGATTTTTTCCTGAAGATGCCGGAAGTCGTTCACGTCTATGGACGAGGGAAGACAAAAACGATGGTGCGATTGCGCAACGGCATGGACTTTGATTTCCGTATCGTTCCGCAAGAGTCCTTCGGTGCCGCGCTTCAGTACTTCACCGGCAATAAGGACCATAACGTCGCGCTCCGACAGATCGCGATCAAAAAAGGATGGAAACTCAACGAGTATGGGCTCTTCAGAAAGCGAAAAGCGAAAAGCAAAAAGCGAAAAGAGGCCTGGACGAAATTCGCGGGAAAAACCGAGAGTGAGATTTATGAGGCGCTCGAGCTTGCCTTTATCGAGCCGGAGATGCGAGAGATGACGGGCGAGATCGAACTCGCACGGCGCAGATTCGGGAAAGGCGTGGCACTTCCCGGTCTCGTGGACTACGAGGATCTTCTGGGTGATCTCCAGGTGCAGTCGGATTGGACCGACGGCGCAAGTTCGATCGAGCAGTTGGCCCGCGCCGCGCAAAAGGCGGGGCTTTCGTATATCGCGATTACCGATCACACCAAGCGCCTCGCTATGACGCGAGGGTTGGACGAAAAACGTCTCCGGCGCCAAATAGCCGAGATCGATTCGGTGAATCGAAAGATCGGCGGCATTACCATATTGAAGGGAACGGAGTGTGATATCCTCAAAGACGGGACACTCGATCTCCCGGACCGAATCCTCGTCAAGCTCGATGTCGTCGGCGTATCGATTCACTCATTCTTCACGCTTTCGCGCGCCGAGCAGACAGCGCGGGTGGTAAGGGCCATCACGAATCCCCACGTGGATATCCTCTTCCACCCGACAGGACGCCTGCTCGGGAAACGGGCGGCAATCGATATCGACATGGCGGAGATTATCCGTGCGGCACGCAGGACCGGAACGATACTTGAGGTGAATGCTTCGCCCGAGCGCCTCGATCTTCACGATGTTCACATCCGTATGGCGGTGGAAGCGGGGGTGAAGATCGCTATCGATTCCGATGCCCATGCCGCGACGCATTTTTCTCTGCTCGAATATGGGGTCGCTCAAGCGCGGCGCGGATGGGCAAAAAAGAGCGATGTCGTGAATACCCGTCCTGTTTCCGAGATGCTCAAACTCTTGAAGAAATCTTCCTGATTGGCTATGCCGTTAGAAAAATCCGCCGGAGCGGTAATCTTTCAGATTCACGAGCCGTTATTTGCGAAGCGGCGAAACGCGCGGATTCGCGCACGGGAGCCGCGGCGTGAGTTTCTCCTTCTCCACTACGAGGCGGGGCATTGGGACTTTCCGAAGGGGCATCTGGAGGGGAATGAACTTCCTGAAGATGCCGCGCGAAGGGAGATTCGGGAAGAAACAGGGCTTCAGGTTGCGCAATTCCTTCCGGGCTTCAAGCGCCACATGCGGTATTTTCTCTGGGCGTATGCGCGCGAACCCCACGACAAGCCGAGGCGGTCGCTGAAAATCGTAACATTCTTTCTCGCGCAAGTACCCGCGCGCGAAGTGCGGCTTTCCTTTGAGCATTCGGGGTACGCCTGGTTGCCGTATCGCGACGCCGTGAAACTTGCGACGTATCCCAGCGCAAAAGAACTCCTCCGGAGAGCCGAGGCGTTTTTACGGCAGCACCATGGGGTTGATTCCCGTTGAAGTTTCTCCGCGGCGCCTTCGCGATTATGAGGGCGTTGCTCCGGCCGCTCTTCTTGCCGAGATTCGAAAGCTCGCGCGAGGCCTTCGCGGTCGGCGGGTGGCGCATGTGAATGCGACCTCCAAAGGAGGAGGCGTTGCCGAGATGCTGCAATCGCTGGTGCCGTTGATGCAGGACGTAGGGCTCGATGCATCGTGGTACGTGCTGCCCCCTATGCAGGAGTTTTTTGCGGTGACAAAAAAGATTCACAACCTTCTGCAAGGAAAGTCCGGGAGAACCGGCATTGGGCTCTCGCGACACGAAAAGGGATTGTATCTTCGCCACAACCAGAAAATTGCCGGTTGGATGGGGCAGACGAAGGCGGATGTATGGGTGGTGCATGATCCTCAGCCGGCGGCGGTGATTGAATCGGTGAACAGACGAAAGGCGAAGTTTATCGGCCGCGTGCACATTGATACGACAAAGCCACATCCCGCGACGGCTGCGTTTTTCTCGCAGTTTTGGTGCGCCTATGATCGCGTGTTTTTCAGCTTGGAGGATTTTATTTTGGACGGCATTCCTCGCGATATTGTGCGCATCGTGTATCCGGCAATTGATCCGCTCGCCCAGAAAAATCAGCCCCTGCGTCCGGCAATCGCGGCGACAATTTTGCGAAACCTTGGCGTGGATGTCGAGCGCCCCATTCTGGCCCAAATCTCCCGATTTGATCCATGGAAGGACCCCGAAGGCGTGATTGATGCGTACCGGATGGTGAAGCGTCGTATTCCTGCAGTACAGCTTCTCCTGGTCGGCCTCATTGTTGCACAGGATGATCCGGAGGCAGCAGAAATCCTCTCCCGTGTGGAGAGACATGCGCGCGGTGACCCCGATATTTTTCTCTTTGCCGACCCCGCACAACTCGGTCCACTCACCAACGATCTTTTCGTGAATGCGGTACAAGTCGGCGCAGATGTCGTATTCCAGAAGTCGTTGCGCGAGGGTTTTGGCATGACCGTGACCGAGGCCATGTGGAAACGCAAGCCGGTGATCGGAGGCAATACTGGGGGCATTCGCGTACAGATCGACGATGGCGTCAACGGTTTTCTCGTTTCTTCGATAGGGCAAGCCGCGGAGCGCGCTCATGAGCTTTTGCGCAATCGTGAACTGCGGCAGAAGATGGGGCGGCGCGCACGCACACGGGTCCGCCAACGTTTTCTGCTTCCTCGGCTCCTGCACGATTACCTGGAAGTGCTTCGGGGACTGTGATGGAAGCGCCCCGCCGAGAAGGCGGGGC
>MHSZ01000003.1:16119-19992 GCA_001824745.1 Candidatus Terrybacteria bacterium RIFCSPLOWO2_01_FULL_58_14
TATGGCCTTGAGGATTTCCTTGAAGATTTCTGGATGCGCGAGCGCGAGTTCCGCAAGCACCTTGCGATCGAGCGCGATGTTGTTGCGCTTCAGGCCGGCAATGAAGGCGTGATACGTGATGCCGTCCGCGCGGGCAGCCGCGTTGATGCGGACATTCCAGAGCGCCCGAAAGTCCCGTTTTCTGCGCCGTCGGTCGCGGTACTGATAGGACCAGGCCTTCATGAGTGCCTGCTTGGCCGCACGCGCAGTGGATTTGCGGCGCCAGCGATAGCCCTTCGTCCGTTTGAGCAATCGTTCGCGCTTCCGTGTTTTGGTAGTCCCTCTTTTGACTCGCGCCATGCCAATTTTCCCTCCGAACGGCTGCGAGGAGCTGGAAAATTGAGCATCCTGAGCCGCGTCGAAGGATTACATTATCGGTAAGGAAGATAGCGCTTCAACGTTTTCGCCTCCGCCTTGGAAACCCGCGCGTACTTTCGAAGCCGCCTTCGGACCTTTCCGGATTTCAGCCCCCGGAAGTGGTCCTGGCCGACGCGTCGGCGCAGAAGAATGCCCGATTTCGTCACCTTGAAACGGGCGCGGACGGATTTATTGGTTTTCAGTTTCGGCATATGAGAAGGGTGTTTCATCGTCCGCCGCACCATTCGCGGGCTCCTCTTCTGTCTCGGGTTTTTGCGTGGCGGGCGTCTTCTGCGATGGAAGCGGTCGAGATTTATCCCGCACGATGAGGATTTCGAGTCCTCGTCCTGCCGGACGGATATCTTGCTGGATCTTCCACGGCACCTCGATCATCTCCAGGAACTCGCGCATGCGCCCTCTGGCGAAGTCCTGCTTTCCTTTCTCTCTCCCGCGCATGATCATCTCGACTCGTACGGGATTGCCTTCTTTGAGGAAATCATCCGCCTGCGTGGCGCGCATTTTGAGGTCGTGTGGCGAGGCACGGAATGTGATGCGGACGCCTTTCACCTCGCTTCTGATTGTCGGCCGCTCCCTGCGCTCCAGGCGTGTACGTTTTGCTTGTTCGTATCTCCACTTTCCGGAATCAGCGATACGGCAAACGGGCGGGCGAGCGTTCGGGCCCACCTCGATGAGGTCGAGCCCTCGTTCCTGCGCGATTGCGAGCGCTTGTGGCGTCTCCATCTCTCCGAGATTCTTACCCGCTTCGTCGATGACGCGGACTGGAGAGACCCTGATTTGATTGTTCACCCGGGGCCCCCGCGCTCTTCTGGGGGACGGGCGGCGTGAGAATCGTCTACGCAGATGGTCGTGTTAGTGGTTGGAAGCTTCGGTGTCGACCGGAGCACGAAAATTCACAGCCAGTCGCCTCGGGCGGCTGGGCGAATTTTGTGGAGATGGTGGGAGTTGAACCCACATGGGGGGCGACGACGACTTCGGTACTACGAGCGTAGTCCGCTTGAGTGTTCGGTGCCGCAGTCGGGAACGGACGAAATCCTGCGGTCCTATCCTCTCGGTTCGTCCCGCGTAGCGGAGAGGAGGCGATACGCGGCAAGCCCGGATATCACACCCGTCGTCGGTCACGGGCGTCCCGACGCAGATGGCCTATCGCCTGTTAGGCGTAGGCGAGTTGAGGTGCAGGTTTTGCACTTTTTGTGTGATAGGCGGATTTGCGAGGTTTGCCCATCACCCTCGGCTCGCACCGATGGCCGGCGATGCTCCCTCGAAGCCCGTCATCCCCGCGAAAGACGTCCCCGATAGACATCGGAGTCGCGCATTTCAGCGTCCTGAGCGTAGTCGAAGGACTACATTTTCAACGCACGGCGCATTTCCCGTTCCGCCTCCCTTTTCTTGATGATGTCTCGGCGATCGCCTTTTTTCCGGCGGCGCACGAGGGCGATTTCGGCTTTCACGCGCCGGCCCTTAGTGTACAGGCGGAGCGGGACTGCAGTCAATCCTCCGGTCTGGAGCTTCCCGATGAGGGCGGCAATCTCTCCGCGATGCAAGAGGAGCTTGCGAGGGCGACGCTCATCATAGTCGGGTGGAGCATTCTTCGGCTGCCATGGAGGGATGGCGGTGTTCGTGAGCCAGAGTTCCGTACCTCCGGTTCTCGGCGAAGTGCGAAGGGTGACGAAGGCTGCGGTGATATCCGCCCTGCCCGCCTGGGTTGATTTTACCTCCTGTCCCGTGAGCTGGATCCCTCCCTCGAATGCCTCCAACACTTCGTAGTCGAATCGTGCGCGTCGATTTTCCGCGATAACACCGCTGGCAAGTCGGTGGATCTTCGGCATGGTTCCAACGTAGCATAATGGCTTCAGAGAAGGTGCGGAGCCGAGCTTCGTTCTCGTGCGCGCTCGCGCTATGCTGAAGGAGAATCTCTATGGCATTTCTCGTCGGACCAGAAACGCTTCTTACCGGAGCAGTGCGGCGGGCCGCGCGCCACACGGCGCGCGGTCTGCCGCAGGATTTTTCGATCACGGTAGAACAACCGGAGAATTCCGTGTATGGCGATTACGCGACCAATATCGCGCTGCGACTCGCTCCGCGAGAAAAACTGCCGCCTATGGCAATCGCCGAGGAGCTGGCGGGACGGTTGGCCGCCGATAGGTCCCTTGGCCGTGTGGCGGACGCGATAAGAATCGCAGCACCCGGTTTCATTAACTTTTCCCTTGCGCGAAAGTGGCTCGAGGCGAGGGTACGGGATATCGCCGCGGAGAACTCGGCGTCGATTCGCGCGCAGCGAGAGAAACGGCGCGAGATCCAGATCGAGTTCATCTCCGCGAACCCGACAGGCCCCCTCACACTCGCCAATGGCCGCGGAGGATTTCTCGGCGATACCCTCGCCAATGTCCTGCAAGCGGCAGGGCGGGGAGTGACAAGGGAGTACTACGTGAATGATGCCGGCGAGCAGGTGCGGAAGCTCGGCGCTTCCGTACTCGGAGCAGTCGGCTATCAGGTGCCTTATTCCGGAGATGAGCTGTACCGCGGAGATTACGTCCGTAAACTGGCGCAGCACCTCTCGATTCCCGCACCGCGTCAGGGAGAAGAAGAGGCATCTCCTACCCTCATTGCGCATACGGCGAGGGAGGCCTCACGCTTGATGCTCGCGGAGATTAAGCGCGTTGTGCGGAAGGCCGGCATTCGTTTCGATTCTTGGTTTTCCGAAAGAAGTTTGCACCGCCAGGGCCTTGTTTCGGAAACCCTCAAGACCCTGAAACGAAAGCGGTTGGTGGAGGAGCGCGATGGGGCATTGTGGTTGAAAGCGCGTGAACTTTCCGGAGAGGATACCCTCGAGCGCGACCGCGTGTTGATAAAATCCTCCGGAGATCCCACTTATGTGCTTCCCGACCTCGCCTATCATTTCGAGAAGTTTCGGCGAAGAAGATTCCGCCGGGTAATCGACATCGTCGGCGCCGATCACCACGGTCACTTTCGCGTTCTTCGGACGGGACTCCGCGCGTTGGGTTTCCCCGTCCCCGAAGTAATCATGGTGCAGTTCGTTCGATTGACGGAACAGGGACGCGAGGTGAGTATGTCCAAGCGCGCGGGTTCCTTCGTGACACTCGAAGAACTCCTCGACGACGTCGGTGTCGATGTCGCTCGCTGGTTTTTTCTCTCGCGCGCACCGGAAACGCACATGGATTTTGATTTAGCGCTTGCCCGCGAGCAGTCCGAAAAGAATCCCGTCCACTACGTCCAATACGCCCACGCGCGGTGCGCTTCCATTCTCCGGAAAGCGGAAGAGGGTCATCACCAGAGTGCTCTTGCGGGGAAGAGAAAGTTGGCGCGAACGGGTTCCGGAGCTGCAGCACTGCACGATTCTGAGCTTTCGCTCATGAGAGCACTTGTGCGGCTTCCCGATTTCATCGCGCGCATCGCCGCAACGTCCGAGGTCCACCATTTGACGAGTTACGCAACGGA
>MHSZ01000003.1:20011-27023 GCA_001824745.1 Candidatus Terrybacteria bacterium RIFCSPLOWO2_01_FULL_58_14
ATACCGCGACGACACAATCGCGAATCGTGCTGGTCGTTGCCGCAAAGAACGTACTCCGGGACACCTTAGCGCTCATGGGGATACGGGCCCCGGAAAGGATGTGACGGAGGAGAGGGGAGCATTTATGGATTTCACGAAGCGCGAGACCAATCTTTTGCGGACGTGGAAAAAGGAGAAGCTTTTTACTGCTGCCCTCCGGCGCAATCGCGGGAAGAAGCACTTCGTGTTCTTCGAGGGTCCGCCGACGGCGAACGGCCGGCCCGGTATTCATCACGTCCTTGTGCGCGCCATGAAAGACGCTTTCCTTCGCTACAAGACCATGCGGGGCTACGACGTGCCGCGCAGGGCGGGATGGGACACTCATGGACTGCCCGTAGAACTCCAAGTGGAACGAGCGCTGGGGTTCCGATCCAAACAGGAGATCGAGCGTTATGGCATTGCGCGTTTCAACGCGAAGGCGAAGAGATCGGTATGGCGGTACAAGGATGAGTGGGAGCGGCTTGACGACCGCATCGGATTTTGGATCGATCAGGACCATCCCTACATCACTTATGAGAATCGCTACATCGAGTCGGTATGGGGCGTGCTGAAACGCGTTTTCGATCAGGGATTGCTGGAGGAGGATTTCAAGGTGGTGCCGTGGTGCCCTCGCTGCGGTACCGCGCTTTCCTCGCACGAGGTGGCGCAGGGGTACCGCCGCGTTACCGAGAATTCCGTGTTTGTGAAGTTTCGCGTGAAAGCAGAAACGGATGAGTGGAAGAATACGTCGATTCTCGCATGGACGACGACGCCATGGACGCTTCCCGGCAATGTGGCGCTGGCGGTACATCCCAAAGAGCGATATGTCTGTGTGCCGGATCCGATAGAGGAAGATCAGTGGATCGTGCTCGGCGAAACGCCGTTTCGGCGTCTCGTTGCCGAGGGGATCTTTCCCGCAGAGTACGCGCACCTTCCCGCATCAAAAATCGATATCTTCAACGGCGCGGAGATGCTCGGTATCGAGTATGAGCCACTTTTCGATATCCCCGAGATTCGCAACGCGAAGAGCCACCGCGTCTACGCCGCGGACTTCGTGACGACCGAGGAAGGAACCGGAGTAGTGCATACCGCCGTAATGTACGGCGAGGATGATTATGTGCTGGGGAATGCCGTCGGCCTCGCGAAAGTACACACCGTGAGCGAGGAAGGGCGGTTCCTCGCTTTCGTGCCGGACGGGCTCGCCGGCCGTGCAGTAAAAGAGGAGGAGACCGAAGAGACAATTCTCGATATGCTCCGAAGCCGCGTATCCCTTTTTCAAGAACCGAAGCCCTACGCGCACGACTATCCTTTCTGCTGGCGCTGTGAGACGCCCTTGCTTTACTACGCCACACGGTCATGGTTCATCCGGATGTCAAAGTTGCGCCGGAAACTCGTTTCCGAAAACGAGAAGATTCAATGGGTGCCGAAACATCTCAAGCGCGGCCGTTTCGGGGAGTGGTTGCGGGAGGTGAAGGATTGGGCTATTTCCCGGGAACGCTACTGGGGGACGCCGCTTCCCGCGTGGCGCTGCGATAAAGAGCCGGCCCACGTGGAAATCATTGGGTCTGTCGCCGAGCTTGTTCTCCGCGCGAAGTTGAAAAATCGCTACCTCACGCTTCGGCATGGTCATGCCACGAACAATGATCAGGGGTTTATCTCTTCATATCCGGAGGCGCGCGCGGTAACCCTGACGGCGCGCGGGCGGCGAGAGGTTGTGCGCGCCGCAAGCGTTCTGAAGCGCGGGCGCGGCGTCGATCTTATTTTCGCCTCTGATCTCAGGCGCACGCGCGAGACCGCGGAAATCGTGGGCCGCACTCTGGGAGTTGCCATCGAGTTTGATCCGCGTATCCGCGAATTCAATGTGGGCGAGTTCAACGGCCGCCCCATCCGGGATTACGAGCGCTTCATTGGCGAACGGGGAGGACGGTGGGTGAAGCGTCCATCCGGAGGCGAGACGTGGCGGGACGTGCGGAAAAGAACGGTCGCGTTCCTCAAGGATTGCGAGCGGAAGTTTGCCGGAAAGACCATTCTTATTGTGAGCCATGGCGATCCGCTCTTCGTACTCAAGGGCGCATTACGCGGACTCTCGGAAGAGGAATACTTCTCGCAAAAATATCCAGAAGTGGGCACGGTGGGGGCGCTTTTGGGCGCGATGTTGCCATTCGACCGCGACGGCGTAATCGATCTCCATCGGCCATGGATCGATGGCGTCACGTTCTCGTGCCGGAGGTGTCGGGGCCGATCTCGCGGCACGATGAGGAGGATTCCGGATGTACTCGACGTGTGGCTCGATTCCGGCGCCATGCCGTTTGCGGCGCGCGATCGCTCTTCGACGCTTGCGCGGCCCAAACCCTACCCCGCTGATTTTATCTGTGAGGCGATCGATCAGACGCGCGGATGGTTCTACACGCTTTTGGCCTTGGCGGTCACGATGCGAGAGCCGGCGCCTTACCGCACCGTTCTTTGCACCGGCCATGTGCTCGATAAGCAAGGAAAGAAAATGTCGAAATCGCGCGGCAATATCGTCGACCCCAAGGAGCTTATCGGGCGCTATGGTGCTGACGCGGTGCGTTGGTATTTCTATACCGTGAATCACCCGGGCGAATCGAAGCGTTTCGACGAGCACGACGTCCGGAAAGCACAGCAACGACTCCTCGGAACCCTCTGGAATACTTTTGTATTTTGGAAAACCTACGCCGCCAAGAAGATTCCCAATCCCCAATTTCCAATCCTCAATTCCCGAAAGCTTCCGCTCCTCGATCGCTGGATCCGCTCTCGCCTCAATGGCACCATCGCGGAGGTTCGCGAGCGCATGGATGCTTATGACATTACGACCGCATGCCGGGCCATCGAACGGTTCATTGTGGACGACCTTTCGAACTGGTACGTGCGGCGCTCACGCGATCGCTTTCAACGACCGGAGAGTAAGGCGGACCACGAGGCGGCGAGCATTTTCTTCACTTCCGTGCTCTGCGAAACAGTGAAGCTCGCTGGGCCCTTCGTGCCATTCATTGCCGACGTGATATTCCGAGAAGTCGCGGGACGCTCCGTCCATCTTGAAGATTTTCCTCGTCCCCTCAAGACACTTCGCTATGTTTCGCTGGAGGAGGATATGCGTGAGGTGCGTGAAGTGGTGGCTTCGGGACTTGCCGCCCGTAAAGCAGCAGCTATAGCCGTGCGTCAACCGCTCGCTGCAATCGCCGTGGCGAGCAGCGTTGCCCGGCGCAGCGAGTTCGCTCCTCTCATCCTCGAAGAGCTGAACGTCCGAACGGTGCGATCCCTCGCGAGCAAGGCGCAAGGATGGCCGAACGCAGGAGAAGGGAAAGTGTGCGTCGCGCTTGATCCCGAGATTACCCCTGAACTCCGCCGCGAAGGGCAACTACGCGAACTCCTCCGGACTGTACAGGAAATGCGGAAGACGGCGGGGCTGACGCCGCGTGATCGCATACTCGTGCGCCTGGATATTTCAGGACCGCTCTCCGTAGTACTCGGGCGCGAGATGGAGGCCCGGCGTGACGCGCTTCGCGCCTCAAAGATCGTGCAGGGACCGAAGAGGACACGAGAACGGTTCTCGGTCGAGCGTGAGCTGGCACTGGGAAACATTCAGGCGTGGATCGGGGTGCGGAAAAACACCCCGCGGCGCCCTTGACCGGTGGTACCGAAGTGGCGAGAATAGAGCCGTGACGCGACGTTTTTTGGTGATTGCAGCACTCCTCCTTTTCGGGGGAATCTCTGCCGTCGTGGCCCAGGAGGCCGATGCGCCAGCGCAGACGCCAGTCCGCACCCTTGATCAGGCGCGGGATCGTTTCGAGAACGCTCAGGATCGCGTACAAGATCGACAGGAACTGCGCGAAGAGCGGCGCGATGAGGCGCGTGAGCGTTTGAGCGAGCGACGGAAGGAAAACATTCGGCGTTACGTGCGCTCGACGCTGAGAAAACTGGATGCCGCCATTGAGCGACTTGAGCGCATCGCCGAGAGAATCGAATCGCGCCTGGACAGATTCGAAGAGCGCGGGGCGGATGTCGCTTCTTCCCGTGCGAAACTCGCCGAAGGCCGCGCGAAGCTTTCGGAAGCGAGAGATTCCCTCGGCGGCGTAGAGGCGGAGGTCCTCGCGGCGCTCGAATCCGAGAATCCCCACGAGGCATTCGTCGCCATTCGCAGTGCGATCAAGGAAGCCGCAGGGGACATTCGCGCCGCGCACGCGTCGCTTGTTGATGCCGTGGTGGCGCTGCACGGCGTTTCCACAGCGGTGCGCCAGAATGCGTCAAGCGATGACGCTGCCGAGGACGAGTAGCGTGGATATGCGTATGAGCGGGATTCCCCTTGCCCCTAAAAGAATAATCGTATTACTCGGCGCTGGAGCGATCGTCGTGCTCGGGGTGCTCGCGCTTTCCTACGCTGCCTCGTTACCGGCACCATCCGAACCCGCTGTTCCTGCAACGACGGACGGCGAGGCGCCGTTGCCGCCTTCCGAGCAAGAGGCGGCCGCCGAAATCGGCCCTCCGCTCTCGGAGTCCGATGAAGCCGAGGCGCTTGAACAAGATCTCGACGCAACCAATCTCACGGACCTGGACGCGGAACTCGAAGATGTCGATCGCGAGCTCGGTCCATAACATCGCCTGGGTTCCTTCTACTGCGCCCTTGGCGGGCGCACTTTTCTTACCGGAGGCCCTGGGAAAGTCAAAGCTCAAGGGGGCTATGTTACGGTAGAGACCATGGTTGCACGAAAGCTCCTATTCGTTTTCGCCCATCCTGATGACGAGACCTTCTCCTCGGGCGGCACGGCCGCCCTGGCGGCGCAAAGAGGGTTTGAGGCGTATTCGGTGTGCGCCACGCGCGGCGAAGAGGGCGCGATCGCAGAGGAGGCGCAGGGAGTTTCCCGCGCAGAACTTCCCGGAGTGCGCGAGCGGGAACTGCGGGAAGCCGCTTCAATTCTCGGCATCAAAAGGGTGACCTTTTTCGATTATGGTGACGGCCTGCTGAAATCGGTTCCCGTAAAAGAGGGGAGGGATAGGGTGGCCGAATACATGCGTGCCGTGCGGCCGCACGTGACGGTTACGTTTTCTCCTCAAGACGGCATCACCGGCCATTGGGATCATCGGACGATAGGACAGTGGGCAACGGATGCGTTTCACGAGGTCTCGGCACAAGGGATGCTGCCCGAAAACGCGCGGCTTTACTGGGTGGCGGTGCCCCGTGAAATGATGCCGATCGATATGCCGATGATGGAGAACGACGTGCCGCGGGGTGTGCCGCTCGCCGACATTTCTACTCGTATCGACATTCGCGAAGCCGCGGAGAAGAAACGAGCGGCGCTTTTGCGGCACGTCACGCAGCGCGCAGACGTGGAGCGTTTCCTCGCGCGCGGCCAGGAGGCGTTTTCCGGAGAATATTTCCGCCGCGTCGCTCCTTTATGGAGTTCCGGCGAGGCGTTTGAGGGGTGGGTGTGGGAATAGGCGGGAAGTCCCTCCTCGTGCTACACTATCGTGAGAAGCGAAGCGCTATGGCAGCACAGTACGTTTGCACAGGTACCTGCGGAGGAAGCGTTTCCGAGGCAGAGTACGGGGAAGGGAAGACGACTTGCGGAACCCTCGGCTGTTCGCGTAACGGGCAGCCCTTTACGCGGCGCGAAAAGGCAGAAATAGAGCGTGCGGGATCCTCGCACTCGGCCGGGAAGAAGCCATGGCGGAAATTTTGGTGATCGCGCTTGGCTTGCGAAAGCCGGCGTTCTCACTTAGGGTGGAGGAGCGCCAGCTTTTTCGGAAGTAGCGATTAGTGGTATTGCATTATGAATGATCAAAATATTCACGAGGCCCACGAGAGCGACGTGACGATCCAAGAAGCGCAAACGGTAAAAGTCGGCGTCGGGGGGTCGAACCTGGGTACTCCTGCGGCGATCATCGCGGGCGCCGCGATTATCGCCGCTGCCCTCTACTTCGGTCTTCAGGGAAGTTCGGGACTCCCGACGGGCAGCGGTACGCCCGTAGCGCCCGGCGCGCCTTCCGCTCCGACGGAACCCGTAGATGTATCGGCGGGCGATCTGGTCCTTGGCGATGCCTCGGCTCCGGTGCTCATCGTGGAGTGGGCGGATTTCCAGTGTCCTTTCTGTGGGCGCTTGCACGAGACCGTGTTTTTGCCTGTGCGAGAACAATATATCGCAAGCGGACAAGTGCGATGGGCATATCGCGACTTCGCGTTCCTCGGACAGGAATCCGTGGATGCGGCAATGGCCGCGCGCTGTGCCAATGAGCAGGGGAAGTTCTGGACATACCACGACAACCTTTTCGAAAACCAGGCGGGCGAGAATCAGAACGCATTTTCGCGCGATAACCTCAAGCGTTTCGCACGAGAGCTTGGGCTTGATACCGCGCAGTTCAACACATGCCTGGACTCTGATAAGTACGAAGATGCCGTTATGGCAGATACGAACGCGGGCCGTGACGTTGGCGTGAGCGGCACGCCGACGACGTTCGTAAACGGCCGCATGCTTTCAGGAGCGCAGCCGCTCGCGAACTTCACGAAAGTTATTGACGAGGAGCTTAATAAATAAAAATATAAATCTGGAAAATGAAGCGCCCCGACATTTGTCGGGGCGCTGGCATTTCAGCGCCTTGCGAACCACTCGGCGTAGAAGAAATAGTGCACGGGGGTAGCCCACCAGTGAGTGACACGACGCGCCCATTGGGCCGCCGTATCGCTCGGTCCGTTATAGAGGATCATCGTGATGGTGCTGAGGATGCCGAGGATTGTGAGATATCCCAGGGGGATCGCGATGATGATCGCCAACCAAAGCGGCACGGTATACTCCTCCAACGAAATGATCTAGGAGCATTGTGGCCGTCTCCCGGCACGGCGTCAAGGAGATTGCGATTGTTCGGCGCGATAGTGGGGGTGCTTTTCTTCTGCACCTTTTTGTTTGTTGGCCCATCGCGCGAGGGCGAACAGATACGAAGAGAGGCGGTTGAGGAGCGGGAGGATTGCGGAATTGAATGA
>MHSZ01000004.1:296-1587 GCA_001824745.1 Candidatus Terrybacteria bacterium RIFCSPLOWO2_01_FULL_58_14
ACCAGCTCCGTGGCTACCGTCGTCCAGGCAGCGCCCATATACGAATACGCGGGGATGACAAGGACATTCACGGCGATATTGAAAAGCATCGCCATGGCATAAATTGGCACGGCCGCGCGTTGGCGCCCAGAAACGACCACCGCGTTCCCCAGCAGCGTGCCGAAGAAAATGAGGAATGTCGCGATTAAGAGAACGCGCATCGGCTCCTGGGCGATGCGAAACGCCTCGCCGCCCAGCAGTAATGTGAGCGGTTCGGCGAGGAACCACCCTCCCACAAGCATCGGCATTGCCCCCATCGCGATAATACTGCTCGTTTTCTCCAAGATGCGCTGGAATCGCGCCCGGTCGCGCACGAACGCATCCGAGAGAATCGGGGTGAGTACGCCGACGAACATCGCCGGGAAGAAGATGAGCTGTTCGAGAAGTTTATAGGAAAGATTATAAATACCCACCTCTTCCGGATCACGGAAAAGGGAAAGGATTATGGTATCGAGACGGAAATAGACCAGTGTGAACGCGAGGGAGAGCGCAACCGGCAGCGCCTCCCGAAACATCGCTTTCGCCTCTTTGATCGTCGTGCCGATCTGCACCCGCAGTGTTCCATGGAGAAAAACAACCATGAGTGCCAACTGAACCGCTGAGGTAAATGCAAGTACAGCGAGGAATAAGGGGATCGTCCGGACGCCCGCAAAGAAAAGCGCTCCGGTGAGGAGAAGTTGGAGAATACGGGCGGCGATTTCCGCAAGAGAGGCGCGGTGCACGACTAACTCTTTCTGAAAGACCGCCATGAGAAGCTGTGCCAACGAAAGCGCCGCATACGAAAGCGCCGCGAAGGGCAGACCCGCGGCCAGAGAAAGGTATCGGGGGATAGCGAGAAAGGCGGCGGCCCCGAGCAGCAAGAAGCCGCCGAGTGAGAGGAGGCGGAGCGTGAGCGCAGTGGCCAGCAGGCGGCTGGGCGCGCTCCCGGAGCGCGAGATATCGCGCACGAGAACTTGATAGAGGCCGCCGTCGGCGATGGCGCTGAAAAGGTAGAGAAACGCGAGGATAGTCGCGTATCCTCCGTATCCTTCGGGCCCTAAAGCGCGCGAGGTGAATGCAAGCGTGAAGAGAGCGAAGATGCCGCCGGCAATACGGCCAGCTCCCCCCCACACAGTGTTTACTGCAACAGCCCTCGCCACCCCGGACGGAGACGCCTCAAGGGAACGATTGGGCATGACGAAATCGAACACCCTAGAGCGCCGGGCGAACCACGACGTGCCGCCCCTCGCCTTCGCCGAACGATTCGGTAATA
>MHSZ01000004.1:1593-5904 GCA_001824745.1 Candidatus Terrybacteria bacterium RIFCSPLOWO2_01_FULL_58_14
GCGCGCGCCGCGAGTTCGAGGTGGATGATGCGTCGCTCGCGAGACGACATCGGCTTGAACGTATACGCTTCTCGCGAACGCCGGACTCGGTCGGCGATCTCGCGCGCGTATTCCCGAAGAGCGGTCGCCTGCTCGCGCCGATAGCCGTTCACATCAACCACCACACGCGGAATATCGGGAATCCTCCTCCGCCCGATTCGGCGAACGAGGTCTTCCAACGCATCGAGCCCCTCTCCGCGGTTTCCGATGAGCGCACCGGCTCCCTCGCGCACGTCCACGTCCGCCGCAAGCGTCGTGCCCGTCTCCCGCACCGTCACGCGCGCATCAAACCCCATTCGTTGGAGGAGGTCGTCGACGAGTGCTTCTAGGAGCAGCGGAGTTTCCATATATCGCAGGCGGATCAAGTGACTTTCTGCGCGCGTTCCCGGTTAAATACGAGCTGCTGTCCAACAGAGAACACCGTCGTCACCACCCAGTACAGCGCAATGCCCGCAGGAAGTGAAGCGGCAAAGAGCACCGTCATCACGGGGAAGAGGTAGCGCATCTGCCAAGAAAGCATCGTTGTCATGTCGCCCTTCTTGGCACTTGTGTTCCGGAGTGGCCGGAATGCAAGCGAGGATTGCACGAACTGTGCGATCCCCGCGAAACCCGCAAGGATTGGCGAGCGCGCGGTGAGATCCACAGCTCCCATGAGCGAGTGCGGGGAGAGCGCCCCGGGGTGGGGGAGAAAGGCGTAAAGATCGGCCGCGAGCACTTCGGGAGATGCGGTGAGGCCGGACAAGAATACTCGAAAAAGCGCGAAGAGAATCGGCAGCTGCACGAGTACCGGAAGGATGCTCCCGAACGGGCTGATTCCGTGCTCGCGGTAGAGCGCCATCATCGCGCGCCCTGCGATCTGCGGATCATTTTTGTGTTGTTGGCGGAGCTCCTGAATCTTTGGCTGGATCTCTTGGAGGGCGCCTTGGGATCGCATCGCGCTTCGTGTGAGCGGGTAGAATGCAATCCGAACGAGGATTGTGAGAAAAATAATCGCGATGCCGAGATCGCGAATGGGTAAAAAGAGATACAGCGCCACTAATACATTGAGAATCGGTTGGTAAAATACAGTGTGGAAAATAGCGGTGAGAAATTCCATAAAATCAGACGTCAACGATATTGGGGCCGCTGTCGCTCTCCTCTAGGATAAGGTGAATGGAGCAAGGCTCCAAGTTCTTGTGCGAGTGCCGCGGGATGCGGCGGAGTCGTTCCTTGCTCCCATACCACCGCGATGTCGAGCGTCGGGCGCAGTGCTGGGAGGAGTGGCAAGAGTGCTGCTTGAATAGCTCTCCGAATTCTCGTCCGCGCGATGGCCTTTTTTGCCACACGCGCAGGGACTACCACCGCAAGCCGCGACACCTCTTGTTGGTGGTTTCGCAGCACGATTTGCCCGTAAGAGAACCGTCGTCTTCTTCCGAACCGAAAAAGCGCGTCGAGTTCTATAGGAGGAATGCCGCGGAAACGCTTCGGTATCATGTCCGCCGGACCTTCACGGCGATCTGCCACCGTCCCTTCCGTCGTCTTCGCGCGAGTGTGGCGCGTCCTCCTGAAGAGGCGCGCCGTTTCAGGAAACCGTGCGTCCGAGCGCGCTTTCGCCGTTTTATTGCAGTGAGCCGCATAGAATGATACGGAGAGTTGAGTTCTCCGCGGAACGCGCTACAATCTAGCACGATCGTTTACCGCCGGCAAATCGGATGTTCTTCCACCGGTTATCCACGAGAAATACCCGAAACTGCTCTTAGCACCCGCTTTACCCCTTGCAACGAAAACGCGTATACTGACCCTGGTCACGTTCCCGTTTCACTGTTCACGCTGCGCGCATGCCGAAACGCACCGCTTCGCTCTCGGTTCTTCCGGAAAAATCTCCCGTGCTCCCGCTCACTCGCGACGATTTGTGGCGAGCCGTTCTTGCGGAGGCAGAGCTTGAGGTTTCGCGTCCGAACTTCCATACGTGGTTCAGGAAGACGCTTCTCGCCGGAGTCGAAGACGGCATCGCGCAAGTTCGCGTTCCCAATAGCTTCGCGAAAGAATGGCTTGAGGCAAAATATCGCCGTTTCGTCCTCCGCGTACTGCGAAAGTACGACGCCGAAGTGCGCGACGTCGCCTTCATGATCGGGAAAGCGGAAGAGCCCGCATTCCCGCAAGAACGAAAAGATGATCAGTCCTCTATTGCAGCGCCTCTGCCGCTGAAGAGTTCGGGGCAAGAACCGGGCCTCAATCCTCGATACACTTTTTCCTCTTTTGTTGTCGGCCCGTCCAATGAACTCGCGCATGCCGCCGCAACGGCGGTGGTGAAACAGCTCGGCACCCTCTACAATCCACTCTTCATTTATGGCGGCGTAGGTTTAGGAAAAACGCATCTCCTCCAAGCAATCGGAAACCATATTAGTCGAGAATCTCCGCAGCGTCCCCATATCCGTTACATCAGTTCGGAGCGCTTCACGCACGATTTCGTCGCGGCGCTTAAAACACGCACGACGGACCGCTTCAAGGATCACTATCGGTTGGTTGATGTCCTTATCATCGACGATGTGCAGTTCATCGCGGGGAAGGAGCGCACCCAAGAAGAACTCTTCCACACTTTCAATGAACTCAGCGGCAGAGGCGCGCAGATTGTGTTCTCCTCAGATCGCCCTCCGTACGCTATTCCGGGTCTGGCAGACCGTCTCCGTTCGCGATTCGAAGGAGGGATGATCGCAGATATTCAGCCGCCGGAGTTTGAAACACGGGTCGCTATCCTCCAAACGAAAGCGCGCGAACGGGGCCTAGAACTCCGTGATGAGCCCGCCCACCTTATCGCGCGGCTGGTGGAACGAAACGCCCGGGAGCTGGAAGGGGCTCTCAACCGCGTCTTGTCGGTGGGAGCCGTTGCTGAACGCGGGGATTTTGACTCGGGGAAAATCCAAGAAGCTCTTCGCGCGTCGCTTCCTCCCCCGCATCGTATGGCTTTCCGTGACGTCGTTCGGGCGATCGCGAAGTTTTATGATCTTCGCGAAGATGAGCTTTTTGAGAAATCGCGCAGGCAAGAAATCGTCCACCCGCGCCAAATCGCCATGTACCTCCTCCGCGACATGCTCACGATGTCGTATCCGGCGATAGGGAAGCGTTTCCGCGGACTCGACCATACCACGGTGATGCACGCGTGCAGCCGCATTAAAGGAGAGTTGCAGTCATCCTCTCCCATCGCCGACGAGATCGCAGAGATTCGGAATATCTTGAGGAGCACGAGTGTATAGTCGAGGGAAAATATCGGGAAAAAATATCTGCTCTTCCGCCTGTCCTCTTGCTTTCTCCAGCTTCTCTTCTTATGAGCCACACCCTCTCCACAACAACACGGCGAGAAACTCCTTTCTGGAACGCGTATTTTTATACTTCTTAATAAAAACGCTTGTCACACTATCACCGTAAATATATTCTTTTAAAGTTATGGTAATGACGTGTACGCGTGAAAACCTCCTCTACGGCCTTTCTCTCGTCGAACGAGCTATTGGGAGGAACGCGTCCCTACCGATTCTTTCTCACGTAGCGCTGAAATCCCAAACCGGAAAAATCACATTCTCCGCGACTGACCTCGATATCGCCGTCGTTGTTTCAGTCCCCGCGAAAGTCGATGGTTCCGGATCATGGGCCGTTCCTTACCGGCCTCTTGCGGGTTTCGTCGGTGCGCTCCCAGAAGAAACCGTACAGCTGAAGCCAGGAGGGAAGGCCCTCGTGGTGAAGTCAGGAGCTTTTCAAGGGAAAATCCGCACAGGCGACGCCGAAGAGTTTCCCATTATTCCTCAACTCAAACAAGCAGAGAAGGTTTCGCTCCCCAAAAGCGGCTTCTCTGAGGCCCTGGAAGCCGCTCTCGTCGCGGTTGCGGCCAGCGAGACAAGGCCGGAGCTCACAGGAGTCGCGGTGATCGGCGAGGCAAACACGGTTACCGTGGTGGCCACCGATACCTTCCGCCTCGCCGTGCGGACGCTGCCTTACGAAGGAGAAAACCCTTTCGCGATTATCCTGCCGCAACGTACTGCTCAAGAGGTTATCCGCCTTTTTAAAGAAAGCAGGGAAAACGAGGAGAAAAGGGAGGAAGGGACCGACCGAGGGTTCACTTTCAAGATCACGGAGCATCAATGCTTATTTGAGGATGGCGGCCTCTCGCTCACATCGCGGCTCTTGGAAGGATCATTTCCCGATTTCCGCGCAATTATTCCTCGTAGTGCGGCAGCACAAGTGCGTCTTTCGCGCAGAGAGCTTACGCGACGCCTGGAGGCGGCAACGTTTTTCACCGGA
>MHSZ01000004.1:5914-10734 GCA_001824745.1 Candidatus Terrybacteria bacterium RIFCSPLOWO2_01_FULL_58_14
ATGTGCATATCACCCTCCAAAAAGAAGGGGGTGGGATTACGATTGCCGCGGAGAATCCCGATGTCGGCGCCTACGAAACTAGCCTTGAGGGCGAGGAAGGGAAAGGAGAGGAGCAGACGGTTGCCTTCAACCTCCGTTATTTTCTCGACGGACTACGGGGCTTCTCAGACGAAGATGTCGTGTTGGAGTTCAATGGCGAGCAGAAGCCGCTGCTGATTCGCCCCGCACAAGGGCGCTCCGGAAACCTTTACCTCCTCATGCCTATCCGTACCTCGTGAGATTTTTATGGGGTTTCTCCATCTCAAACAAATCATCGAGAGAGAGCGGGATGCGCACCCCGCGCTTCGAGAAGTGGGGAAAATCGATGGGCTTCGGCAGGCATGGGAAACGCGAGGAATCGCGTTGATTCCCGCACCGCTTCAGGCGCACGCGCGAAGCACGGTGCGCCTCGAGGCCTTTCGCCGAGAATGCGTCGTCTTGCGGACGGAAGACGCGAGCACCGCTGCTCTCCTTATGATGGTCCGTCGCGATCTTCTCGAGGTGTTCCGGGGCCACTGTCCTGAACTTTCGGTTCGGGACGTCGTCATTCGTCATTCGTGAAGAGGAGAGAAACGGACGCTTCGCCGCGGTTCCCGTAGATATCGAAGGCGCGGACGACGATATCGCGCTCGACCTCGCCGTCGCCGGAGCGAATCTCTTCAGGAAGCGGGATAGTTTTCTCATAATAACCGGATACCGCGTTGCGCTGCAGGGAACCAAAGGCGATCTCCCCGAGCGTGACCGCGACCGTGTCGATATCGAAGGGCGCTTCGACCGATACGATGACCGTGAGTGAATCGGTGGCGCGATCACCCGGCTGCGGCGCTAAGATGCGGACGCGGGGCTCGTTTAAGGAAAGGTGGATATCATCAAAGTCCTCCGGCGGCTGTGTGCTGGCCAAAGCAACCAACTCCGGGTCACCGGCGATCCACTGCTGAACCGCTGATTCCCAGCGCATAAACTGGGGATCCGCCGAGGGATTTTCGGGAGGAGCGCCCCTCGGGGCGCGTTTGTTGATCCAAAAGAGAGTATCGTGAATCGTCCGATACGTCCGCTCTTCCACCCATTCCGGCGGCGTACGATCCGTCGCGCGCTTCCCGGAAGCTCGGTCAATACGGAGCGTTTGTTCTCCTGCCCAGCGGCCGTCGAGGATAGGTTTTCCGGTGACGATCGGCTTCGGTTTCCGAAATTCTTCCACCGGAGTGCCGGAAAGCGCGCTACGCATAAACCTGTTCCAGATCGGGGCAGCGACTACCGAACCGTCCGCTCCTCGCGCCATAGGGCTGTAATCATTATTGCCAACCCATACACCCGTGGCGAGCGAAGGGGTATAGCCAACCGTCCACGCGTCTCGGAAATCCTGGGCAGTTCCTGTTTTTGCAGCGACGGGTCGAGAGCCCAGAGTGAGCGAGTTTTGCGTACCAAAGACGAGTGCGCGAGCCGCATTATCGCTGAGGATGTCATTTATTTGTCGGGCGACCTCTTGCTCAAGCACTTGATTCGCTTCCGGCTCATACACAAAGAGCGCTTCGCCGCCCGCATCTTCTACTGAGAGAAGCGCTTCGGTGGGCGTTCGGAGACCAGCGGTGGCGAAAGTTCCGAATGCCGAGGTTTCTTCCAGGAGCGTGATTGCACCGCCCCCCAACACAAGCGAGAGGCCGTAGTGGTCGGGACCTTCGGTGAGCGTGCTGATACCGAGCCGTTGGGCGAGCGCGACGCTTTCTCCAATTCCGGCCAACCACAACATCTTTACCGAAGCGATGTTTAAAGAGTTGGAAAGCGCTTGGCGGGCTGTGACGGGTCCGTACGTTTGGCCGGTGTAGTTTTGCGGATGATACCCGCCGCCGAAATCCGTCGGGAGATCGAAAATGATAGTATCGGGGGTGAAGCCGCGCTCGAATGCCGCGGCATACACGATTGGCTTGAAGGATGATCCTGGTTGGCGCGGACGCGTCGCGACGTTTACGTTGCCGTCGTATGCGGGATCGAAGTAGTCCCGCGAGCCGACCATCGCGAGAACCTCCCCGTTTATGGGATTGAGGGAAACGAGTGCTGCATTCCGACCGCGGAATCTCCGTTCGTTGCTCGCCGCCCCCTCACGAACCGCCACTTCCGCGAGGTCCTGGAGGTGGGCATCGAGCGTCGTCACTACTTTCAATCCTCCCTGTTCGACGCGTTCTTTCCCGAAGCGGCGCTCGAGTTCCTCTTGCACATAGAAGACGAAATGCGGAGCGCGGATCGCCTCGCGCGGAGGAAGGAGTTTCGCCGCCTCTGCTTTTCCCTTCTCCACCTCCGCCGCCTCCAAGTAGCCGAGTGCGCCCAACCGCTCGACGATGTAGTTTTTTCTCAGGTTGAGTTCGTCCGGGCGGTTGAGGTAGTACGAGGGAGCTTTCGGGAGTGCTGCAAGGGTCGCGGATTCCGCAACCGAGAGGTCGCGCGCGGATTTTCCGAAGTAGGTCTGTGAAGCGGCCTCTACTCCGTACACAAGCGATCCGTAGGAAATTTGGTTCAGATACGCTTCGAGGATTTCTTGTTTCGAGAACCGCGCCTCTATCTCAAGAGAAAGGATTATCTCGCGAATCTTCCGCGCGAAGGTTTTCTCCCGCGTCAACACGGCGCTTCGGACAAGCTGCTGTGTGATAGTCGAACCTCCCTGCCCCAAACTCCCCGAGAAGAGGTTGGCAAAGAAGGCCCGAACGATTCCCGGCACATCGATGCCGATATGGTGGAAGAATTGATCATCTTCGGCAACAATAGTGGCGTTGACCAGCGAAGGAGAGATTTGGTCCAGCGGTACGATGGTGCGTTTCTCGTCTCCGTGGAGGTCGTAGAGAAGGACCTCGCCGCTCCTGTCGTAGATGCGCGTGGATTGCGGGACATTGCGAGACGCGAATGTTTCCGCAGTCGGGAGATCGCGCGAGATCCAGAGCACGGCGATGATGACGGCGAGTGCCGTAAACGCCAGGATGCGCAGGAGGAGTCGTCTCTTTCCGAGTTTTCGTATGCGCGAGAGAAACGCGCGAGCAGTGCGCTGCATCGGCATTTAGTGTGCGGCACTCTCCTATGGGAAGCAAGCCCGAGTACGCCTTATACTGGGGCGTCCGGCCACGTGCGTCTGCGTGCTATAGTGGAGTTAAGATGCCGATTTCTCGCGTAAAACCAATCCCCGAGCACGTCGTACGGGATATACTGATGCGCGGGGTGCGCGTGTCGATCCCGCAGCGCAACGCCGCGGCGATTTTTATTTCCGCAAGGCGCCCTCTCCGGGTGAAGTATGGGATCGACCCGACGCAGCCAGCACTCACGCTGGGACATCTTACGGTGCTCCGGAAGCTTCGGCTCCTTCAAAAATACGGACATATACCCGTGCTCCTCATTGGCGACTTCACTGCGCGATTCGGCGATCCTACCGAAAAACTGAAGGCCCGCGTCCTCCGGAAAAAGGAGGATGTGGCGAAGGCCTCCGCAAGATACCGCGCACAGATCGGAAGGATCCTCGATCTCAAGAAGACGGAGTTCAGAGGAAACGGCGAGTGGTATGATCGAATGTCCGCAGAGGACCTTCTTCGTCTCGAGAGCTCGGTCACGGCAATGCAGGTGCTTGAGCGCGATATGTTCCGGGAACGGCAGAAGAAACGCCTCCCCATCGGCCTGCACGAGGTGGCGTACCCGATTCTCCAAGGATACGATTCTGTGATGCTGCGTTCCGATGCCACCATCATCGGAAAAGATCAGCTTTTCAATGAGTTGATGGGGCGGGCATTCCAGGAGCGGTTTCACCAAACGCCGCAGGTTATCCTCGGCGTCGAGCTGCTGGTGGGGAGCGATGGGCGGGAGAAGATGAGTCAGAGTATAGGGAACGCGATTGCGCTCACCGAACTGCCCGATGAGCAGTTTGGGAAAATTATGGCAATTCCGGATTCGGCGCTACCGCAGTACGCAGAGCTTCTCACCGATTTGCCGCTTACTCAAATTAAGCGGGATGTGCGGCGAGGGGGGATGGAGGCGCGCGACGCGAAAGCAAGAGTCGCGGAGGCAATTGTCGCGCAAATCCACGGGGCCAAAGCGGCAGCGTCGGCGAGACGACTTTTCACTTCCCGTTTTCGTAATCGCGAGCAACCCGCGATGGAAAAGTTGCGGGAATGGAAAATCGCGAAAAAGGAATGGACGCCCCTGGAGTTATTGGTCAAGGTGAAGCTTGTGCCTTCTCGCGCGCAAGCGCAGCGCCTCGTGGAGCAGGGGGGTGTTCGTCTCGATGGCGTTACCATGGGAAATCCGCGCGGAGTATTTCAACTCAAGAAAAAGGAGCACATACTCTCCGTGGGGAAACATACGACACTTCGTATTATTTTCACAAAAAGCACACCGCCCCGATGAATATCGGGGCGGTGTTGCACACAATACCGTGAACGGGTTACAAGGCGAGGTCTTCATCGAGGTCCTCGTCTTTTTCTGGGTCTTCTTCGTCGTTCCCCTCGGTGCCGACGGCGTCTTCGTCCGCGCCATCAGCGAAGTCATCAACATCGGTCTGGGCGATGATGCGATGCACGTCCACGGTTCTCACCTCCTTTCGGAAATGTATCCACCCCGGATGCTGAGAAGCAGGGTCGCGTAGTGGGATACGCTTTTCGGTTTCCATTATTCTCCTTCGTTCCCTTATGGTGCGAGCGGCCCCGTATAGTGTCAACGGCGTCTTGTCCACACCGGCGGGGTACGCCAGCGTTTCACAAAGGAAGGCGGCCGGCTCCGGATATAGCGAGAGCAAGGGCGTCTGCCGCGTC
>MHSZ01000004.1:10768-12808 GCA_001824745.1 Candidatus Terrybacteria bacterium RIFCSPLOWO2_01_FULL_58_14
GCGTCCCGCAAGGAGGAGCGCCACCCCTCGCACTTCGGCGACTTTCCCAAGATTCCGATGGGGACCGGGAAAGAGACGCTCGAGCACGATACGCGCAGGTTTTCTGTGATTGCATCGTTTTTCAAGTTGGTCCATCAACATCGCGAGGCGCTGCGACGTGGGGATCGATGGGGGAGTGGTGAGTACGCCCGCGTCAAGATAGCGAAGGTCGCCGCCAGCATACGCAATGACGCCGTAACCGAGTTTCGCAAGGCCCGGATCGATACCAAAAATAACCATAGCGCGTGTTCCGTTACGATTCGTTCGACCAGGTGGTCTCTACGTCGGGGTGCTCATCGAGTTCCGCGAGGAGCTTTCGCAGATGAGCGTCCGGTATTGTGGGAGATGCGCTCGTTTGCTTCGGCACCCATCCGAGCGTTGCATCGGCGACCGCGATGCCTTCAGTAGAAAGGCGGTTCTGTATTGCGATGAGTTCGTCGGGAGCCACGATCATCTCGAGCGCGCCTTCACGCTCCACCACATCTTCCGCGCCGGCCGCGATGAGTGCTAAAAGCAGGTCATCACGCTTTTTGTTCGCCTGGGATGTCTCGAGTGTGAGAATGCCTTTGCGTGCGAATGCCCAACGGGCGCTTCCTTCCGGTGCGAGTTTCGCTCCGTGAAGTTCGAGGATATGGCGGATTTCTCCCAAGGTACGGTTTCGGTTATCGGTCGCACCCTCGATAATCATCGTGATGCCCGACGGGCCAACTGCATCAAAAGAGAAGGCCTCAACCGTTTCCGCACCTTCGCGGCGAATGGCTCGTTCGATATTTTCTTTGGGAACATTGAAGGAACGGGCCCGGTCGATCGCAAGGCGCAGGCGAGGGTTCGCGTTCGAATCCGGGTTCTCGCGGGCCGCGATTGCAATCGCGCGCACCAGCTTCGTGAAGACGTGCGCGCGCTTTTGGTCCTGCGCGAGCTTTCGTGTTTTGATATTCGCCCACTTTGAATGGCCGGACATGGATTTCTTTGCTACTCGATGACGCTTCTCGAAAATGACTGTTATTCCTCGTTTTCGCCGTCAACAATGAACGACGGCGCCGACCGGCGCTTGGCGAAGATGCGCGCGCCGAGTACTACGAAAAACGCGAGGATCGCGGTTGCGGCCGCGGGCACGAGAGGCGAAAGAGGTTTTTCTTCCCCGGTATTACGGAGCGCTGCGGCGAGTTCATTGCCATCGGCGGTCTTCCTTGCGGTGATGCCGGTAGTGTCGACGGCGGAACGCGGCTCGTCTTCTCCGTCGTTCCCTGCAGCGGCCGGAATCGGCGGTGCGGCGAGAACCACTGCTTGGGCGGGAGCGCCGTCGTTTTTGGGCGTGGCGAGGATATTGGGAGCATTGGGGGTCGGCGTGGAAGTCCACTGCCATTGCTCGCCCACGCGTATGAGCGCGAGACCCTCTACGGTTCCGGAAAACGCGACGCCGTCGCGGAGATTCCCTGAAGGATCGTGCAGCGTGATGGTGTCGCCGTCGTTATTGAGGGTCGGGAGCGAAACGTCCGCCGCGCGGAATGCCACGTAGGTCCCCGCCGCGATGATGCCGGAGAGGGTAAGGCCCCGTCCGCTCGCGTCCTGGATTTTCCAATCATTGAGAGTGACGGGCTCCGAGCCGTAGTTCTGCACTTCGACGAATTCTCCTTCGCCGTCCTTCCCTTCGGGGTCGGGAAGAAGTTCGGAAAGACGGAGCGTGATGGCGCCCGCGGTCACCGGCGAACTGGCGGACTGGTTCTCCTGTGGCGGGGCAGGCGTGTTCTCTTGCGGGGGGGTGGGGGATGGAGCCGGCGGATCCGGTGAAGGTTGCGGTGGCGGAGGCGGTGGCGAATCCCAGACGCTGTTTTCGGTTTTCGGCGTGCCGCCAGGGAAAGCGCTGGACGCCCAAGTGCCATCCGCTCGCCGCTCCATGGTTTGCTTTGTTGCCGCGTCCCCGGGCCCGTTATCAGTCCATAATGCCGCGTCCACGAGCGCACCTTGATTATCCCGAAGTTCCAGTGTCTCGCCGGTGTT
>MHSZ01000004.1:12838-14504 GCA_001824745.1 Candidatus Terrybacteria bacterium RIFCSPLOWO2_01_FULL_58_14
CCGCGCCATCGTCTGTTCGCTCAAGAAGGAAGAAGCCCCCTGCAGGAATGCTGCCCGAGAGCGTGATGACGGGGCCGCCATCATCTGTCGCGGAACGAAGCACCCATCCGGCGAGATCCACTGGCGCGAGGCCGGCGTTCTTGAACTCGATCCACTCGTCTGCCTGCGCGGCCTGCGAGGTTTTGCCTCCGTCGAGCGTTGTCCCCATCCACGCGACTTCACTGATGATGATTGTCGGCAGCGCCCCCGCGGAGCGGGGAAGAAAAGAGACGAGGGCGATGACGAGAAGAAAAAGCGACGCACTGCGCATCGCTCCTTTCTTACGCATGGAACGCGAGAGGGTCAAGTCGCGTGAGGCCCGGGCCCGCGCATGAGCGCTTCCCGGTGTGCCTCCATCACTACCTCTTTCACTTTTATAGGATGCGGAATGGCGCGGAAAACAAACGCCGTAGCTTCTCCCGCTGTCTGGACCCGTACATTGCCGTAGTGCAAGAGTGTCGGGAGAATGCCGTGCTGTTCCACGGTGACATCCTGGACGCGTTCGAGGCGCAGCTCGGCGATGGTGCGGCTGAATGGGCCATGTTGTTCGATGCGGATGACGCGTTCACTGGTGATGACGAATACGTCGAGATAATAGTTCACGAATGCGAAGAACGCTCCGGTCCATACGCCCCACCACCAAAGCATCAAGACGAGGGTGACGAGAGGGGCTGAGACAGGGGCTGCGGGAAGGGAGAGTACCGGGGTTAAGACAAGAAGGACGAGCGGTGCTAGTGCGAAGAGAAGTGCGAGAGCGCCGGAGGTCGCAAACACCACCCAGGTTTTCCGATACGCGCCGTGGACTCGTTCGTTGTCGTGGAGTGCGAGCATGGGTCAACGGAGCGAATCAAGTTCGTTCCAGGGCACCATTGTGAAAGCGGTGACGGCCGCAAAAAAGAAAATCGCGGAGCCGGCGAGAAAGATATTCCGCACCAAGGCGGTGCGGTCTCCCGGTACCGAATAGCGCGAGAGGTGGAATGCCACCGTGACGACAGCACCCGAAAACCCGAGAAGGACGAGGGAAAAGAGGGCGAGGCCGAAAGCGAACATGTGCAGGGCGGTTATGGGAGAAGCGTGGGCTGCCCTTCAGGAAGCGGGAGGTTGAGGTGGGTGTAGGCGGCCGGCGTTGCGACGCGTCCCCGAGCGGTGCGCTCGAGCATTCCCAGTTGCAGGAGGTAGGGTTCTACGACGTCTTCGATGGTGCCTTCATCTTCATTGAGGACTGCGGCGATCCCGGAGAGGCCCGCGGGTCCTCCGTGGAAGCGCTCAATGATGGTGGCGAGGACTGCGCGGTCGAGCTCTTCGAGCCCGCGCTCATCAACTCCAAGCATCTGAAGCCCACGCTCCGCGATTTGTTGGGAAATAGCGGCATCGGCGTTTCCCGCCTCCACTTGCGCCAGGTCTCGGAGGCGTTTGAGGAGGCGATTCGCGACCCGGGGCGTCATGCGGGATGCGCAGGCGATCGTGCGTCGGGCAGGAGCGTCGATTGTAATAGAGAGGAGAGAGGCGGAGCGTGCGAGAATCTGCTCAATTTCCTCTTCCGCGTAGAAGGCAAGCCGGAATGATTGCCCGAAACGCGAGCGGAGAGGCGAGGAGAGGAGGCCGCTGCGCGTGGTGGCGGCGATGA
>MHSZ01000004.1:14517-15388 GCA_001824745.1 Candidatus Terrybacteria bacterium RIFCSPLOWO2_01_FULL_58_14
GAGGGGGAGCTTCAGTGTGCGCGCGGCGGTCCCTTTCCCGAGCACAATATCCAATGAACGCTCCTCCATCGCGGGATAGAGAACTTCTTCGACCACCCGGGGAAGACGGTGCGCTTCGTCGATAAAGAGGATGTCCTGATCTTCGAGATTCGTGAGGATAGATGCGAGGTCGCCCACACGCTCGATTGCGGGCCCCGATGTTGCGCGAAGGTTCGCTTGCATTTCTCGGGCGATGAGATGGGCAAGCGTGGTTTTCCCCAGGCCCGGAGGTCCCGCGAGGAGAATATGCTCGAGTACGTCGGCGCGCATTCGCGCCGCCGCCATCGAGACAGAGAGATTCCGCTTCACCGGTTCTTGGCCGACGTACTCGGAAAAACTCCGTGGCCGAAGTGTAAGCTCAAGATCGATCTCTTCGGGTCCGGAAGCGGGATCGGTGATATGCTTGCGCATAGACGATTCCAGTATACTCTTCCCGCCACCCCTTGACAAGCACTACAAGGTTTGGTACAATCGTTTTGCGAGATTTGAAAGAAGAGAATGGGACGGGTGATGAGTTGCCGGCCCTGCCCCCGGTAGGGAGGGGAAGGTTCCCTGATGGATCGGGCGGCTCCGGCTGCGCGATGCCTCGGAACCTTCCTTCCTCATTGGTTCCCAAGCCAAGAGTTCTCCGGCAACTCATCAGCCTTTCGATTCTCTATATCGCACCGCCCCCTCTCGTAAGAGAGGGGGCGGTGTGGCTTCTCACCGGCGCTTCGCTTTCGGCACTGCGCGGCGCGCTAACTTTTCTGCATTTTCCTCCGGTTCGAGAGGAACCTCTGCTTTTCGAGGATCGGTGAGCGGGCCGGTCACGCGGACAATCTCGTCGATCGTG
>MHSZ01000004.1:15427-17670 GCA_001824745.1 Candidatus Terrybacteria bacterium RIFCSPLOWO2_01_FULL_58_14
CGCAGGAGGGCATCTTGCTGCAGCGTGACCATGCCGCGCTCGACGCCGAAGGCCCGGATCTCCGCGACGCTGGGCTTCTTGAGCGTGAGGCGTTCGACCTCTTCGTCCACCGAGAAGAGTTCGAAGACCCCGATGCGGCCCCGGTAGCCGGTTCCATGGCATTCCGCGCATCCGTTCGTTTCCCGCAGCGTGAAACGCGTGAGGTCCGGCGCGTGCACTGCGGGAGGGAGGAGCGCGAGAATTGAGCGGATCGCCTTGGCAACCGAAGCGGAGGGAGACGCGGTTTTGCTGCAAGATTTACATACTCGGCGGATGAGCCGCTGCGCCATCACGACGTTGAGCGCGGGCCCCACGACCGTAGGATCGATCCCCAAATCGAGGAGGCGGGGGATGGCACCCGCAGCATCGTTGGTATGGAGCGTGGAGAAGACCAAGTGCCCCGTGAGGGCTGCGTGCATTGCGATGGAGGCGGTCTCGCGGTCGCGCACCTCGCCGACGAGTACGATATCGGGGTCTTGGCGGACAATAGAGCGGAGGCCGACGTCGAATGTGTAGCCGGCCTCCGGATCGACTTGGGTCTGTTCGATTCCCGAGAGTTGATACTCGATAGGATCCTCGATCGTGATAATTTTGAGTTCCGGGGTCGTGACGCGCTTGAGGAACGCGTAGAGCATCGTCGTTTTTCCCGAACCCGTGGGGCCGGTGGTGAGAATCATCCCGTTCGGACGCTTGAGTTCTTCAGTGATTGCGCCGAGAAGATCCTCGCGCAAGCCGAGCTCCGCGATATCGAGGAGCCGTTCGGGGTTGAGCACGCGCAGCACGATGAACTCACCGTTCTTTCCCGGCAGCGTGGATGCGCGGATTTCGATTTCCCGATCGGTCTTGATCGTGAATCGTCCGTCTTGTCCCCGCGCGCCCACATTGAGCTTGAGGCCCGAGAGAAGTTTCACGCGCTCCAGAAGGAGGCGATAGACATCGCGGCGTATCAACGTGAGATCGTGCAGGACGCCGTCGAGGCGGAAGCGGATTTTCGCTCCGCCGTCTTCCTGCGGTTCCACATGGATGTCGGATGCGTCCAGGCGCATAGCACCCGCGAGCACGAGCTCGACGAGAACGGAGATATCTTGGGCGTTTGCGGAACGAAGACGATCCGTGAGATCGCGGATATCGAGGATCTCTTCGCGGAGCCGCGCGAGCGTTTCGGCATCGATGCGCACCTCGCCCGTGACGCGAGTTTTCAGATACGCGAATTTTTTATAGAGCCCCCATACGTGCGCTAAGCTGGCTTCCGAGACCGTAAGAAGGGCGAGGGTGAGGCCCTCTTTTTCGAGCGCGGAGCGGAATGCCGCGAAAGCGGGACTTGAGACATCTCGTGCGGCGACGGTGACGTGGTGGTCATCGCGCCGGATGATCGCCGCCTCCGCGCGCTGTTGATCTTCAAGAGGGCGCAACGTGAGCGCTTCGCCGTCGATCGGCATTGTCGTGAGATTTCCGTAGGGGATCGCCGATGCCTGCGCGCGCGTTTCTGCGGCGCGTTCCTCCTCACGGTGCCGGAGTGCTCCGAGTTTTTGGCGCCGTTCTCGCGCCATTTCGTCGGGCGTGTGATTTTGCGCCATCCTCTCTATTCTAGCGTGTTCGCACCCGCTTACGAACCCGCGCAAGTCGAGCGAGGGGCGGTGCGCTACAATAAGAATGATGATTGTGCCCAGCGACCGTTCTCTCGAAAGATTGGGTCAGCGAACCGCCCGGCGAATACTACATCAGAAAAAGCGGCAGAAGGGGCGATTCGCGGCGCCCAGCATCATAGCGCTTGTGGGTCCGCTGGGTGCTGGCAAAACGACATTCTTACGGGGGTTTGCCCGCGGGCTCGGCATTCGCCGCCGCGTCGTGTCCCCGACATTCCTCCTCGCGCGTCGTTACCGCATCCCGCACCGTTTCGAGATTCGAGATTCGAGATTCGAGATTTACCCACGCTGGTTCTGGCATCTTGACGTCTACCGCCTCCACGGACACAAGGATCTCGCAGGCCTCGATTTTTCTGAAATCCTCGTGGACCCTGCCAATATCGTTGCGATTGAATGGGCAGAGAAAGTGAAAAAGGCATTGCCGAAAAGGACGACGTGGATTACGTTCCGACATCACTCAAAGGGGCGCATCGTGCACTTCCGAAAACCCCGCTGACGGAGCCGCATTATTTCCATGGCGACCAAAAAGAAGAAGTCACCAGAGAAAGAGAGGATGCT
>MHSZ01000005.1 GCA_001824745.1 Candidatus Terrybacteria bacterium RIFCSPLOWO2_01_FULL_58_14
TTTGTCATGCTATGGGAAGTAAATCACAATCCTGGACACGGCGGAGGGTGCAGGATTCGAACCTGCGAGGGGTTTCCCCCAACTGGTTTTCAAGACCAGCGCCATAGACCACTCGGCCAACCCTCCACTCGTTTGCAGGCGCACTTCTCCCTACGTTGCTTATAGCGCGTGATGGAATGGCGGGCCACTTCGACTGCGTATCCTGGAAAAGCGCCATTGTAAAGAGTTTTTTGGGCGAGGACAACAGGTAATCTCCAGATCATACGGCGGTCTTAGGGCGCGGAGGAATAGCGTGGTATACTGACCCCGGCTGTTTGAAAGAGAGGATCGGCTTTACATGATCGTGATAGCGCTTCTGTTTGCTCTTCTCGCCGCACCGATTGTGTTGTGGATCGCGGGACTTGAGACGCCAGCGATTGTCGCCGGCATCTTCGTTGCAGCGAGTGCCCCCTCGATTGTTCAGGTGTTCCATCTCGCGCTGTTTCATCGCGAATGGCCACGGATCTCTGCCGGCCCAAGCATTGTCTGGGCCGGACAGCGGATCGGTTTCGAACCGCGTACTACGCACTAAGGCGCCAAACGGCGCCTTTCCCTTTTTGTGGACGCCCGGCACCCAAGCTCGTCTTTGGCGACACGGTGCTGGGCAGCCCCGAACCGTGTTTCGCAAATCGGAACTCTGGTTCGGGGCGGTGGGGGTGGGATTCGTCCCTCGCGGTCCCGCAATGGAGGGATGCTCGGGATTGCGACCCCGCTAACGATAAACGCGTTCTGGAAAGCGGGGTCGGGAAAACCCACGTTTGCCCGAAACGTCCAGGGCGGAGGCGGGAGGATTCGAACCTCCGATACCCTTGCGGGTATAACTCCTTAGCACGGAGTCGCTTTCGGCCACTCAGCCACGCCTCCGCCCTGGACGCTTCTCAAAATCGCTTGGCACGGGCGCCGCTTTTTCCCGACTCGCCCAAGAGCGAGTGAAACGCGCGATTGGCTGCGAGTCGCAATCCCGCACCGTCGCCAACGGCGACTGGTGCGGGACGACCGCTCAGCCACCCCACCGCATATTCAACGACATACTGCGAGACGATTCGCCTGCAGCCCTCACTTTACGGATGCATATCTGCGGGGTCAACCGTAAGAGACGGCAGTGCCCCATATTTCTCTTGCCCCTGCGCGATGCAGTGTGACCGCGGCTTCTTTCATCGTTGCGCCTGTCGTTACGACATCGTCAATAAGGATGATCGTCGAGGAAGCGTCAACTTTCTTTTCGGCGATCACGGTGAACGCGCCGCGGATATTTTCGGCACGAGCGGCATGCGGCAGTTTTGCTTGTTGATCGGTGTCGCGGGATCTCGCGAGTATCTGTTCGTTTTCGGGGAGATGGAGGAGTGCGCCGAGTACGCGCGCGAGGAGTGCTGCTTGGTTGAAACCGCGAGATCGGAGGCGGCGTTCGTGCATCGGAATAGGGACGAGGAGGGGATTGCGGGCTTGGGGTAAGGCGGTTTCCAATGACCTCTTCAGGAGGGTGGCGAGCGGCACTGCGAGCGACTCCACGCTTTCGTATTTGAAGGCATCGATAGCGGCCCGCACCATAGGGTGCCGGTAGGGGGCTACGGCAAAGAACCGGTGCAGCGCGAGGGCGGTTCGGCAGTCGCGGTTCAGTATGCCCGCAGGGAGGCGAGCAGCGCAATGCGGACATCGCGGGGCCTCGAGTTCGGGCACGGTGGCGCTGCAGGAGCCGCAGAGCCCGGAAGAGTCCGAAGGGAGCTCACGGGCGCACCCCACACAAATGGGCGGAAAGAAGAGATCGATGAGCGGCATGTCGAGGGTATCCTTTCAGGATAGGGAATCACGCTGCAGGATGTGGATTATTTCTTCCCTGACACGCCCTATGCTAAAATGGAAGACGTGATGTGGAATCCGCTGTCGATGATTCGACGGCCGGCGCGGTCCTTATTGGGGATCGATATCGGCACGTCATCGGTAAAAGTGGCGGAGATCGCCGGAAGCGCTAAAGAGGCGACGTTGTTGAGTTACGGGGAGCTGCGAAGTTACGGCTATCTCACGCGGTTGCGAGAACCTCTTCAGAGCTCAGCGCTCACGATGCTCGAGAGCGATGTTGCGGAAATGATCCGAAATATCCTCGAAGTTTCGGGCGCACGAAGCCGCAGGGCTTCCGTCGGGATCCCGCTCTTTTCTTCTTTTTTCACTACGCTCGAGTTGCCGCCGATGACGCAGCAAGAGCTTCAGGAAGCGATTCCTTATCAAGCGCAACAGATCGTGCCGATTCCGGTCTCCGAAGTCATTCTCGATTGGGAAATCATCGGCCGTATCGGAGGAACGCAAGGCGGGGGGGGGCAACCGCGAGAGAAGCTTCTCGTATTGCTGGTTGCGGTACCGCGCGAGGTTGTAGATCGCTACGTGCGCATTGCGAAGTTGGCAGCAGTGGAGCTGGAAGCGCTCGAGGTGGAGGCGTTCAGCCTGGTCCGCGCCGCATTCCGAGGAGATCAGCGAACTCTCGCCCTTCTCGATATCGGCGCGCGATCCACAAACATGCTTGTTGCCGAAGAGGGAACCGTTCGTTTGAGCAGATCGATAGACGCATCGGGAAGCGAGCTTACGAGCGCGGTCGCGCGTTCTTTAGGAATCGGGATGGGGAGGGCCGAGGCGATGAAGATTGCCTACGGCATTGGCGACGCCGCTTCGCCGGATATCCGCCGGCTTCTCACAGGGGTGCTTGAGACCATTGTTGGCGAACTCGGGAAGCTCGTGGCGACGTATCGGAGAAACTACGGCAAGTCCGTTGAGGCGCTTGTGCTCACGGGGGGCTCTTCTACTTTACCCGGGCTCACGACCTATCTTAGCGATCGGCTCTCACTTCCGGTTTCCCTAGCCGTACCCTTCCGAGGACTTCATTACCCCCAGGAACTGGAGCCGGTTCTTGAGGAAATCGGGCCTTCGTTCACCGTAGCGGTGGGGTTGGCACTCCGTCACGCGATCCCCTCAGCCGTAACGCCGCAATTGTCTAGCTGACGCAATCCATTCACCTCGGTTTCTCATGGCAGTGAGCATCACTCCAGAACGCATGCAATCCCGAGGATCGGCGCCGTCGGCGTTTGCCATACGCACGAGCGGCGACCTTCTCTTTTTTGCCAGCGCGGTTTTCCTCGCGATGGTGTTCATAAGCTGGCTCGGTGTCGCATTTCTCACCACGCGGACCCGTGTAGCCGTGGAGAAGTTGGAAACAGAACGGGTCGCCCTCGCGCAAGATCGCTCGTCGGCCGCAGAGGAGACGCTGCTCGCCGCGGTTGTGCGTACCACGCATCTTACAAAACTGGTGCGAGAGCATCGCGACGGCCGCGAGGCCTTCCGGCTGCTCGAGCAGCGCGTCCAGCCAAACGTGACGCTCACCAACTTCCTCGTGGATTATTCCAAAGCAACGATCACTACCACGATGTCCGCATCGAGCTTTACCGCGATCGCCCAGCAGCTTCTCGCATTTGAGCAAGACCCTCGCGTGGCGGGGATTCGTTCAACCGAATTCCTCCGTTCCACCGACACCGGCCTTTTCACTGCTTCCGTGGAACTGACCCTGCGTCCTGATGCGTTTCGTCCTATCTCTTCCCGGTAGATTTCGCGTTGCCATTATGCCTCCCTCTCGTTCGCGATTTTCTCTCATGCTCGTTTTCCTCGCGTTGGCGATCGCGGTGGCGTTCTTGGCCGCGTGGCCGGCCTATCAAGGTTTGCGTCGTACACAGCGGGAACTCATTCTCGTTCAGGCGCGACTCGAGCGGGAACGCGAAGTGGTAGCAGCATACGATGCGCTTGAGGTATCGGTGTCGGAACACGCAAGCGAGGTGGCGCGTGCAGAGCGAGCGCTTCCCACGTCGGCTGCAGGGGAGAGTGATATGCCGACCCTCCTCACGACACTTGAGGGATTGGCAGAACGAGAAGCCGGAGGTATTTTCCTCCAGGCCGTGCGCGTCAGCGAGGTGGCGGGAAGCGGCCGTACGACTCCCGGGGCGGAACCAGAGCCGCACGGCCTTTACAGCCGCAGCATTTCTCTAGACGGTCTCGGTACGTATGAAGGCGTGCTTCGGTTCCTCGACGCGATGGAAGCATCGCTTCGCATCCTTGAGCCGGAGACCGTGAGCTTTACGACGACAACGAACCAGGATGTGGTACCGTTTTCGATGACGCTCCGCACGTTTGTACAGGTACCGTGAAATCCCGATCGCGTTTTATTTCTGTTGTTCTCTATGGCATTCACCATTCCTACCGTACGGGTTCTTCACTCTGACGGAGATGTAGGGGCCTCTCGTTTCATTGCGCGCATGCAGGTGCTCATAATCCTGATGGCGATTCTGCTGCTCGCGGGCGGGGGAGCGCTTCTTTCCTTCATCCCCCCAGAAATATCCGAAGAGGCCCTGACGGAAGAAATCGAGCCCCCGCCGCCGAAGTTGAATGCCGCCGTGATCGCGGAACCCCCATTTTCGGAGTTGCGAGAAGCGGGCTCGCGGCCTGTTCCGGTCTCCTCCCCTCGACCTTTTCCGTTTCAGCCATGAAGCAAGCTTGTGCGGATGAATCGATCTGATCATGCCGAAAGGCGTCGGCCACGCTCCATCAAAGCCAGTTCCCGCAGAAGATTTTCTCCAGTTCCTCGTTACGAGGGGAGCGCTTCCTGAAGCGCGCAGCGAGCACATTCGCGAGGAGAGCGAACGCACGGGGCGGTCACCGCTGGTTCTTATCGCGGAATCCGGCATCCTCTCCGAGGAGGAAGCATATCGTTTGCGAGGAGAGTTCCTTGGCGTTCCCTTCTTTTCGATTGCGCCGGACACAAAGATTCCTCCTGAACTCTTCCTGCTCATTCCCGAGGAAGCCGCAAAGCGCTACCAAGTCGTTCCTCTTGGACGCGAGGGCTTCATGCTCGACGTGGGCATGCTGGCACCCGAAGACAGCGCTGCCCAAGATGCACTCCGTTTTCTTGCGACCCGCGAGGGCATTCGCACGAGGATTTTCCTCATTACCGCATCGGCGTTTCAGGGCATTCTCAATCAATATCGGCCATTCCGCGGAGAGGTAGCGCAGGCACTCACGGAACTGGAACGGATACTCACCGAGAGTGAAGAGGCGGCTCCTGAGACCCGGCGCGGCCGCGGGGCACAACTCCTCACCGAGGCGCCGATTATCAAGATGGTGGCGGTCTTCCTTCGCCAGGCGGTTGAAGGGAATGCCTCCGACCTTCATATTGAGCCGGGACACGTACAGATGCGGGTACGTTTCCGTGTCGATGGAATACTCTACACGTCGCTCTTTCTTCCCATGTCCGTGCATCCTGCGATTATCGCGCGTCTCAAGATTTTATCGCAGCTGAAGATTGACGAGACGCGGTTGGCACAGGACGGGAGATTTCGTGCGAACTTCGACGGGAAAGAGATTGATTTCCGCGTTGCAACACTTCCCACGGCACTGGGAGAGAAGGTGGCGATTCGATTGCTCGATCCGGCCATCGGCCTCAAGACGCTTTCCGAGCTGGGGCTTGTGGGAAGGGCACTGCGCGACGTACAGGAGGCGGTGGCCCATCCTTTCGGGGTGATTCTCATCACCGGGCCGACGGGGTCAGGGAAAACCACGACGCTTTACGCGATGCTCCAGGAGATGAAACGTGATGCCGAGAATATCGTGACGTTGGAGGATCCGGTGGAGTACTATGTCGATGGCGTGAACCAGTCGCAAGTGAATGAAGAAATTGGCTATACGTTTGCTTCTGGGCTGCGCCATATTTTGCGAGGCGATCCGAATATCATCATGGTGGGCGAGATCCGCGATCGCGAGACCGCGAAACTTGCCGTCCACGCTGGCCTCACCGGTCACGTGGTGCTTTCCACTCTCCACACGAATAATGCGCTCGGAGCAATCCCGCGCCTCATCGATCTCGGAGTGGACCATTTTCTCATTTCTCCCACGCTTCTCCTCGTCGTGGCACAGCGCCTAGTACAGCATCTCTGCCCTGACTGTAAGACGCCCCGAGCGCCGCTGCCCCGGGAGCGCGAGCGCATCGTTCAGGCCATCAGCGAACTCCCCGAGGAAGAGCGGGCGGCCCTGCCCGAAGAGCGCGAGTGGAAAGTATGGGACGCGCCCGGTTGCGAGAAATGCCGCGGTCGAGGCATGCGCGGCCGCATCGCTGTGTTCGAAACCCTCCGGATGACGCGAGAGCTGGGCGAGCTTATTCTCACCACGCCCTCTTCCGCAAAGATCGCCGATGAGGCGAGACGTCAGGGGATCGTGACGATGTTTCAAGACGGTATCCGGAAAGTGCTCGAAGGGTCCGTTTCTTTCCAGGAGCTTCTGCGAGTGGTGGAGGAGGGCGAGGACGCGGAAATGGTCGATCGTCGCTAAGAGGTTTTTCTATCGTTATGGCGTTTCAGTACGAACAACAACTCACACGATATCTCGCGTACGTCGCACAGCATGGAGCGTCAGATCTTCACTTCACCGCAGGCCGCTATCCGACGATGCGGGTGGATGATGTGTTGGTGCCGATTGCCGACACGGATATCCTGACGCCCGAAGATAGCGCGGGGCTTGCGGATATCATTCTCATCGAGGAAAAGCAGGCGATTTTCCGTGAGCGCGGCGAAGTCGACTTCGCCTATAACTTTCGCGATCAAGCGCGTTTTCGCGTCAACGTATACCGACAACGGGGGTTCGTTTCCGTTGCGATGCGTCTCATCCCCTCCAAAATCAGGACAATCGAGGAGCTTAACCTGCCGTCGATACTGCATGAGTTTGGGAGAAAGGCGCAAGGGTTTTTTCTTCTGGCGGGGCCCGCTGGCCACGGGAAATCCACGACCCTTGCAGCACTCGTCGATGAGGTCAACCACGCGCGATCCGACCACATCGTGACCATCGAAGACCCCATCGAATATCTTTTCGTTGCGGACCGCGCGATTATCGATCAGCGCGAAGTCGGAGCAGATACCCAGAGCTTCAGCGCAGCGCTCCGGGCGGTCTTCCGGCAGGATCCGGACGTCATTATGGTCGGGGAAATGCGAGACCCGGAAACGATTGCCGCCGCCCTCACCGCAGCCGAGACCGGGCATCTCGTACTTTCCACGCTTCATACGAACAATGCAGCGCAGACCATCGACCGCATCATCGATTCGTTCCCTGCCGAACAGCAGTCCCAAGTGCGTTCGCAGTTGGCGATGACGCTGACCGGCATCGTTTCCGAACGGCTCATTCCCCGGTTGTCAGGAGGGCGCATTCCCGCCGTGGAGATTCTTGCGGCGAATCCCGCGGTACGCAATCTTGTGCGCGAGCGCAAAACGCATGAAATCGATCTCGTCATCGAAACGAGTATGGACGAAGGGATGATGACGCTGAATCGCTCGCTCGCGAACCTCGTGAAGCAGAGAGAAATCTCATTGGAGAACGCGGAGCTTTACTCGCTGGACCCCAAAGAGTTGCATATGTTCCTCGGCCGATAACCCCCAATCCCCAATTCTCGTTCTTCGCTATGCCATCGTTCCGCTACACCGCGCGCACACAACCGGGAGAGCTCCAGACCGGCGTCGTGGAGGCAAGTTCGCGCACCGCGGCGGCATCCATCCTCCAACAGCATCAACTCATCATTACCGGCCTTAGTGAAGTGGGCGGCGGCACGCTGCTGCAAGCCCTCGAGCGCCCCGTTTCGTTCCTTGAGCGGGTCTCGCGAAAAGATATCATTACTTTCTCGCAACAGGTTGCCATACTTTTCGAATCTCGCGTGCCGCTTCTGGAAGCACTTCATGCGATCGCCGAGCAGACCACTAACCCGGTTCTTGCCAGGGCAATGCTCGCTATTATCGCCGACATCGAGGGGGGCACGCCGTTTTCCGACGCTATCGCGAAACACCCAAAACTCTTCAGTTCGTTCTATGTGAATCTCGTGCGTTCAGGCGAGGCGTCGGGGAAGCTGCGTGAATCATTCGATTATCTCGCGCGCTATCTCGAACGAGAGTACGTGGTGGTTTCGAAAATCCGCGGTTCGCTCCTGTATCCTGCGTTCGTGTTGACGGTCTTCTTCATCGTCGTCGCGATCATGGTGACGGTAGTGTTGCCTCAGGTGGGGCTGCTCTTTGCGGAGAGCAACGTGGAGCTTCCTCTTACGACGCGAATTATCCTTGGCTCCGCAACGTTTGCGCGGAACACGTGGTGGTTTTGGGCATCGGGTCTTCTGATATTCTTTGTCTTTGGGGGCCGGCTCTTGAGGACCTCCGAAGGCAAGGCGTGGGTCGATGAACGGGTGCTCCGGCTTCCCGTCGTCGGGCCGCTTATCCATGCACTCCTCATTGCGCGTTTCGCCGATAATCTCGGAACGCTCGTCACCGCAGGGATCCCGCTCATTCAGGCCCTCGAGATCACCGGGGCTGTTGTCGGCAACGCGGTATTCAAGGATGTGCTTGCGAAAACGATACAGGCGGTACAGCGCGGCGAGCAAATCAACGTGACCTTTCGCGATTCCTGGGTGATTCCGCCTACCGTAGTGCAGATGGTGGCGATCGGCGAGCGCACAGGTCGGCTGGATACGGTACTCGTGCATATCGCACGTTTCTATCAGCGGGAAGTGGATACCATGACCGATGCGCTCGTTTCCCTCATCGAGCCGGCACTCATTGTGTTTCTCGGCATTGGCGTCGGAATCTTTGTTGCCTCGGTGCTCCTCCCGATCTATACGCTTTCTTCGGCCCTCTAGTGTAGAATAGACAGCATGCGCTCCACTCCTCACTCCTCACTCCTCGCTCCTCGCTCCGCTCGGGGCGGCTTCACCCTTGTCGAGCTCCTGATGGTGATCACGATCATCGGCATCCTCGCGGCGGTTATCCTTGTTGCCGTGGGCCAGACGCGTCAAAGGGCTCGAGACGCGCGTCGCCTCGATGATGCGCAGCGGCTTGTGAAGGCGCTCGAGCTCTACCGCCAGCAGGGGGAGGTCTTTCCCGACGTGACGGCAATCGGGACGGATCCCGATGCGACCCAGTTCACCGAAATCACCACCGAGCTTGTGAACGCCGGTCTCATCAACGGAGTTCCCGTGGATCCTTTTGCTGCGCACACGTATCGCGCGCAGGCCAACAGTACGCTGAATCCGACGGGGATTATTTTGGCGGTTGATCTTGAGCAGGACCATGACGCTTGCCTTACGGATTATGACGGCGCCTCGTTTGGAGGGGGTACGGCGTGCGGCGACGGAGGAGGGTGCGGAGGCGATGCGCCCGACGGCGTGGACTACTGTATTTGCGTTGGAAGTGATTGTTCTCCGTAAAATAATCCTAATCCCCAAATTCATCCGAATACCACAAATAACGGATTTTGGGCATTCGGATCGCGCCATATTCGGATTAGCGGGGTTGGGGATAAGCGTTTCCGCGGAGCAGTGGAATTCGATATAATAGGAGAATAAGGAAAGCCTTGGCGTGCGGCGGCGCTGTTGCGTTGTACAGGCAACAGACCGGAGCAGCCGGGGGTACGAAAAAGGAGGTGAGGACTATGATGTTGCGTTTGGAAAGAACGTTCGGAAACCGATCGGGGAAGCGTGGATTCACGCTCATCGAGCTCCTCGTGGTGATTGCGATCATCGGGATTTTGGCTGCGGTGGTGCTCGTATCGCTCAATAATGCCCGTATTCGCGGTCGCGATGCGCGCCGCCTCTCCGATTTGCAGGCGATCTCGCTTGCGATGGAACTCTCCGCCGATCAGAACGGCGGGCAGTATCCCAACCAGGTCAACGATGCGGGTCC
>MHSZ01000006.1:0-5129 GCA_001824745.1 Candidatus Terrybacteria bacterium RIFCSPLOWO2_01_FULL_58_14
ATCCGTGAAGACGGTGAGAGATTCATTGTGGATGCGGGGACGCTTATGGGAGCAGTGGTCGCGCGCAGCGTGGAGAAAGGACTCGCCGGACTTTCGTGGGCGGGCGGGTTGCCGGGTACGGTCGGGGGTGCCGTCGTGGGGAATGCGGGAACGTTTGGTCATAGCGTGAGCGAAGTGGTTGAGGCCGTTGATTGCCTCATGCCGGACGGTGCTGCGCGTATGTTCACCCGGAAGGAGTGCGGTTTCGATTATCGAACCTCTACTTTCAAAGAGGAGTACTGCGAGGCAATCATAGTGGGCGCAACGTTCGTTTTGATTCCTGGCGATCGCGAGGTATTGCAGCGCGAGATGCGCGAAGCAATTCGCTTCCGGACTTCACACCATCCCTCCCCTTCGTCCGCCGGGTCGTTTTTCAAGAACCCTTCGATGCCGCCTAGGGCAAATCCTGATCTTCTTCACGCGCGAGAAGACGGAGAGGTGAAACAATGGTTCGGTCGGATACCCGCAGGATGGCTTATTGATCGCGCTGGCCTGAAGGGAACGCGGATAGGGGACGCGATGCTTTCTCCGCAGCACGCAAATTTTGTGGTGAACGCAGGTCATGCAACGTCGGAGGAGGTAAAAACCCTCGCAACATTGGTAAAAGACCGCGTTTACGAACGTTTCGGCGTGATACTCGAAGAAGAAGTTCGGTTTCTTGAATAAATTTTTTAAAAAGAAAGCCCCAGAAGATTTTCTGATGCCGATGTCGGTGCGATGCGAAACATCAGGCGCGAGTTATCCACAGTTTGCGCAAAAATCTGTTGACGCATCGCGCGTGTACGCACACAATAGAAATGAGATGTGCAACATCTCCGTTGCACTTTTCATTCGTAGTGATACTCCGATCCTTTCGGAGTTTCGGAGGCCACGGTCGAACCTCCGAGGATACTCATCGTGACGTTTTGGCGTCGATTGCGCCCGAGACGTCACATACGACATGGCAAAGCGCCGAAAGCGGGTTGCGAAAAAGGCGGCAGCTCCCAAAAAAGCTCGTCGCGCTTCACGCAAGACCGCAAAAAAGGCCGGCCGGAAGCGATCACGTAGATAAGCGAGACGCTCTGGCTTGGGACCACCCTCCGATCTTCGGAGGGACAAAGACCAGCACCTCCCCGCTCTTGCGGGGAGTTTGCTATTCCGAGAATAGTGATTACACTAGAAGAGCAAAGAGAAAATACTTCTAGTTTTTGAATGCTATCCGAATGCCTCAAAATCGTTAGTCGCGGCATTCGGATCGCTCCGTATCTGGATTAGCGCTTCGTGGTTATGCAGGTGACGGTGAAAACCACAAAGTTCTCGCTCACGCCTGCAATCGCGGCGCATCTTTCCCGAAAGCTCGAAAGTATTGCGCGAATGCTCTCCCGGATCGAAAGTTCTGCTGCGGCAAAGCAGGCACGGGGGCGCGCGTTGATTACGGCGAGGATAGAGCTTGAGCGTACCACTCGGCACCACCGCAAAGGCATTGTCTTCCGCGCCGAGGCGAACCTCGATGTTCCTGGCCGCGCCATGCTCCGCGCGGAAGCGCAAGGTGAGACATTGCATCTCGCGATCGATCGTATGCGCGACGAACTGCAGCGGGAAATCAAGAAGTGGAAGGAGCGAAGCGTGACGCGCGTTCGAGAAGGGGGCCGGGCATTGAAGCGTCGTATCCGAAAAACATAACGCGAACACCTCCGGATTCCAGATTCTCTATTCCAGATTCCACGCATTATGATTCCGAAACGCGTTTTTTTCACTTCCGGCGTCGGCGTCCACCAACACGAACTCGCCTCTTTTGAGGCGGCGTTGCGGGATGCGGGCATCGCGAAGTTCAATCTTGTTTACGTATCCTCGATTCTCCCGCCCGGCTGCAAGCGGGTTTCGCGCACCTACGGGCTCGAGCGGCTCTCGCCGGGAGAGATTGTCTATTGCGTGATGGCGCGGATCGCGACGAACGAAGCGAACCGGCAAGTAGTTTCTTCCATCGGCGTTGCCGTTCCCGCAGGAGATAGGCAGTACGGTTATCTCTCGGAACACCATGCGTACGGGCAGACCGACGAAGCAGCCGGCGACTATGCCGAAGACCTTGCGGCCTCCATGCTCGCCTCCACCCTCGGGTTGAAGTTCGACCCCGAGGAGGCGTGGGACTCTCGGCGTCAGGCCTTCCGGCTTTCCGGCAAGATCGTTCGGACGTTCCATGTTGCGCATTCCGCGCGAGGGAAGAGAGATCGATGGACAACGGTGATTTCGGTGGCGGTCTTCCTCTTTCCGCATCACTTCGAGTCGGGCGATATCGTGCAACTCACCTTACCGAAGCGATAAGCTATTGCTATGCCGCACCACGAGAACCGGAAACGCATTAAGGCGCTCCACGTGACCGAGAATGCGACCGTGGAAGAACTCGTGGAGCGTCTCGGCGCTTCCAGCTACCAGGCGCGCACGCTTGCCGAAGCGTGCCGTATTTTTGAAGAGATGCTCAAGCGCGGTAGCGCGGTGTGTCTCACTTTGGCAGGAGCGATGACGCCGGCGGGAATCGGCGGCTACATCGCGGATATGATTCGCCGTGGGTTCATCGATATCGTGATCACGACGGGGGCGAATGCGACGCATGATACGCACTTTCCGCTCGACACGCCGATCACTCAAGGAAATCCCGACAGCGATGACGTAGAGCTTCGGGAGGAGGGAATTGAGCGAGTGTACGATACGTATCTGGATCCTTCATGCCTTACGGCGCTGGGCGAAGCGCTCTACCGTGAGTTTCTTCCCAACTGGAAAATGGAGCGCGAGACCTCGAGTCCGGCTTTTTACCGCGAGCTCGGGAAGTTTCTCGCCGCAAAAGCGAAGCCGGAACTTCGCGATACGTCGTTTCTCATCGCCGCCTCGGAGTTCGATGTTCCGGTTTTCACGCCAGCCTTCGGGGACTCGGAGATCGGGATGGATTGCGCTCTCTTTGAGCTCGATAACCCGGGGAAAGCGCCCGTCGTGAATCCCAACCTCGACGTGCTGGAGCTCACGGCGTTGGTATTTGCCGCAGAGAAGACGGGTGTCATTGCCGTCGGCGGGGGATCGCCGAAAAACTTTTTTACGCAAACAGCACCCTTACTGGAGGAAGATATCTATATGCCCGATGCAATGACGGGGCATGAGGGGCACGACTATATCATCAAAATCACGACCGATGTCCCCGAATACGGCGGATGCTCCGGTGCTACGCCCTCCGAGAATATTTCTTGGAAGAAGCTCGACCCTTCGATTCTCGGCACCGGCGAGATTGTGGTGCACGCAGATGCAACGATTGCGCTTCCCGTGCTGTTCCACTATGTTACAAGCCGCGTGAAGCCCCGGGAGCCCAAGCGGCTCTTTACAAAGATTCCGGAAGCGCGCCGCAAGCTTGAGGAAGCCCGCGCAGCACGGCGGAAACGATTCGGGCAGAAGTCGTATCGCATCGGCGTCGAGCTGGACATCGAAAAGAACACATGATCAAGCAGACGTTTCTCGATATCGCAGAGCCCTCTTACGAGCAGGCAGGCGCGGTGATTATTCCCGTACCCTACGACGTGATGGCTTCGTACGGTACCGGAGCACGCTTCGGTCCGGATGCGATCATCCGGGCTTCATCGCAAATCGAGACATATGACGAAGAGCTCGGGCGCGATTTGGAGGATTTACCGATTTTCACTCGTGAGCCGATTGGTCCGATAAAATCTTCTCCCGAAGCGATGATGGACGCCGTGGAGGCCGCGGTGCGCGAAGTGGACGAAGCCCGGAAAATACCGGTCGTACTTGGCGGGGATCACTCGCTCTCCATTGGACCGACGCGTTACTTCGCCAAGAAGATTCCCGGCGTGGGAATTCTTCACTTGGACGCACACACCGATCTTCGACACGAATGGGAAGGTTCGCGATTCAGCCACGCATGCGGTATGCGTCATGCGTATGATCTTGGCGCGCAGTTGGTGCAGGTGGGATTGCGCTCGATGCCCAAAGAAGTCGTGGAGGAATGTCGCGAGCGGCGAACGGTATTCCATGCGCCGCGCGTTCCGGTTCCAGAAATTGTCGCAGCGCTTCCCGGCAGCATCTATGTTTCGATCGATATCGATGTGCTTGACCCTTCGCTTATTCCCGCGACAGGAACTCCGGAACCAGGCGGTATCGGCTGGTATGATCTTCTCGCACTTTTGCGTGCGGTAGCCCGGGAGCGGAGCGTTGTGGGTTTTGACCTCATGGAGCTTTCTCCGATCCCCGGCATGGTGCATCCGGAGTTTACCGCAGCGCGGCTCGTGACGAAATTCTTGGGGTATCTCTTCGCGCAGGAGCGAGGGCGGTGAAGGGGAGCATCAAACGATGCGGGCGCCTCTCGTTGGGGCGCAATTGATTTACACGTTACGGACGGCGGAGTACGCTGGATGCGATGTTTCGTCTTCTGGGCGATCCCAATCAACGGGAGCTCAAGCGGCTCGAGCCGCTTGTTTCGCGCATAGGGGCGCACGAGGAGAAACTCGTACCGCTCGCCAACGAGGCGCTGCGGGGAAAGACCGTCGAGTTTCGCAAGCGCCTCTCGGAGGGTGAGGCGCTCGACGATCTCCTGCCCGAAGCGTTTGCGTGTGTGCGCGAGGCGGCCAAACGCATGCTCGGCCAGCGGCACTTCGACGCGCAGCTTTTGGGCGGTATCGCATTGCATTTGGGGAAGATCGCCGAAATGCGCACCGGCGAGGGGAAGACGCTCGCGGCAACTGCCCCGGTATACCTCAACGCCCTGGGGGGCAAGGGCGCGCACGTGATCACCGTGAACGATTATCTCGCGAAACGCGATGCCGTATGGATGGGCCAGATTTATGCAGCACTCGGCATGACGGTGAGCTGCGTCACACAGGAAGGTTCTTATCGTTACCGGCAACCGATCGCCGATAACCAACAACAGGATACGGATCAGGAACGAGATACGCAGGGGGCCTTTCGTGTCGTAGAGGACTTCCTGGAGCCGGTGACGAAACGCGAGGCCTATGCATGTGATATTACCTACGGCACGAATAACGAGTTTGGGTTCGACTATCTTCGGGACAATATGGCGTTGGCGTCCGAACAGGTCGCGCAACGGGGGTACTTCT
>MHSZ01000006.1:5158-6989 GCA_001824745.1 Candidatus Terrybacteria bacterium RIFCSPLOWO2_01_FULL_58_14
CTCATTGACGAGGCGCGTACGCCGCTCATTATTTCCGCCCAAGATGCGGATTCGTCACAGTGGTACGGAACCTTCGCGCGGCTCGCTCCTCGCCTGAAAGAGAATGAGGACTACAATATCGACGAGAAACGCAAGGCCGTGCTCATCACCGAAGAGGGCGTGCGGAAGGTAGAGCAGTGGCTCGGCATCGGCAATCTCTACGAGGAAGGCCTCCGGCTCGTCCACTACCTCGAACAAGCCCTGCGGGCGCGCGCGCTCTTTCAGCGAGACCGCGACTACATCGCTCGCGATGGGGAGATTATCATCGTGGACGAGTTCACCGGTCGTCTCATGCCCGGGCGACGCTGGTCCGATGGCCTCCACCAAGCGGTGGAGGCAAAAGAGGGCGTGAAGGTCCAGGCAGAATCCCGGACGCTCGCGACGATCACTTTTCAGAATTACTTCCGAATGTATGAGAAACTCGCAGGCATGACGGGGACTGCGGTGACGTCAGCGGAAGAGTTCCATAAGGTCTACGGCCTTGAGGTCCTCGTGATTCCCACCCACAAGCCGATGATACGCCAAGATCGTTCCGATCTGGTGTTCCGCAGTGCCGCAGGGAAATGGAAAGCGCTTGTGCATGCGATACGGGAAAAACACGAGCGCGGCCAGCCGGTACTCATCGGCACGACCTCTATTGAGAAAAATGAACTTCTTTCCACGATGCTGTCTCGCGAAGGAATTCGTCACGAGCTTCTCAACGCCAAGCACCATGAGCGCGAGGGTGCGATTATTGCGCAGGCAGGACGGCTGGGGGGAGTGACGGTGGCAACGAATATGGCAGGACGCGGCGTGGACATCATCCTCGGAGGCAATCCGCCTGATCCCAAAGAAGCGCAGAAGGTGCGTGAAGCGGGAGGGCTAGCCGTGTTCGGGACAGAACGGCACGAGGCGCGCCGTATCGACAACCAGCTGCGCGGTCGCGCAGGCCGGCAGGGAGACCAGGGCGAATCGCAGTTTTATCTCTCGCTTGAAGACGATCTTTTGCGCATCTTTGGGGGAGAACGCCTCAAGAGCTTGATGGCGCGATTTGATCTCCCCGAAGACCAGCCGATTGAATCCGGTCTAATCTCCAAGGCGATTGAATCCGCTCAAGGGCGTATTGAGGGGCAGAACTTCGATATCCGGAAACACCTCCTCGACTATGACGATGTGAGCAATAAGCATCGTGAGGCAATCTATCGTCGACGCAGGAAGGCGCTCCAAGAAAAAGATGCGCTTCCCGAACTTCACCAGCTTTTTCAGGAGGAGCTCAAAATGTTCTGTGTCGTGCATCTTTCGGGCGACTACCCGACCGAATGGAATGTGGAGGAGTTCGCGGAGAATCTCAAAGCGCTGCTCCCGTTACCTTCCGATGCGCATGCGCAGATTCTCGCGATCGCGGAGCGCGGCGAGGTGGCCGGCCTGACTGCGTATGGTCGCACCGTGACGGTGAGCACGCTTCAAGATGCCGCGGCGCGCCGTGAGGGCATTCTGGAATGGGGGATGGCGGTGTGGGAGCAGGCCGTTTCCGCAAGGCGCGATGAGATCGGCGAGGAGACATTCCGCGCGCTCGCGAGGCAGGTTTTTCTTCGCGCAATCGATACGCTTTGGGTTGAACATCTCGAGACGATGGAGGCATTGCGCGATGCAGTACGGCTTCGCGCTTATGGACAACGCGATCCGCTCGTGGAGTACAAAACAGAGGCAGCACGTACAATCCGACAGCTTGAGGCGGCGATTCGCGCTCGGGCGATTCAGATGCTCTTTCGCGCGCACGTTCACCCGCAGCACAGCCCGATGGCAGCGCAGG
>MHSZ01000006.1:7002-7639 GCA_001824745.1 Candidatus Terrybacteria bacterium RIFCSPLOWO2_01_FULL_58_14
TACGCCCGGCCGCAACGACCCTTGTCCTTGCGGAGCGGTCAACCCGGCAACTAACCGCCCCTACAAGTACAAGCAATGCGGCCTTATCGCGGCGCCGCAGCATAGGGGATAGCGGAGCCCCGATGGTGTTGATGCGGATTTGATTATCGCGGTCCGACCGCGATAAAAGCGAAGATTGGGGCCGATTGGCGAAGCCCCCGCACGTGGTGCGGGGGCTTTGTGTTTAGTCGTTTTCGGTGAGTGGCATGAAGCCGCTGCTGATGAGATAGAGGAGACCGACGATAGCGATGAGGAACGCTCCGACGATTGCGCCCCCGATCATCTGACCGCTTGCCGTTTGGGCGGGGACACTAATGGTGCCAGCAGCACGCAAGGCAACGTATGCAAGGCCTTGTGCGATGAGGAGGATGCCGGCGACTGCCCAGGTAATGCGCGTCGCTACTTCCGCGGCGTTTACGCATGCCCATCGGTTGAATCGTTGGCGATGCCATCCCCCCTCCCATTTGTTATGGAAGGCCCCCAAGAGAGGGAAAAACCACGTGATGAGAAGGGTTGCTGCGATGATGCCTGCGGCCATGCCGCCACGTTCGTGGCCCGTGGAGAGCGGACGCATGGTCGTTTGTGTGACCGTGAGCCA
>MHSZ01000006.1:7646-7737 GCA_001824745.1 Candidatus Terrybacteria bacterium RIFCSPLOWO2_01_FULL_58_14
GTACTGGTGCCCGCGAGGGCGATCCATCCGATACCGATGAGGAAAAATCGGAGGATTGCTTCGATGGGTTCGCGGAATCGTTCTTGCACGA
>MHSZ01000006.1:7820-8939 GCA_001824745.1 Candidatus Terrybacteria bacterium RIFCSPLOWO2_01_FULL_58_14
GCGGGGAACCCTGGTTGTTTTGGCAGCACTATGGCGCGTGCTTACGCTTCCGTTTCATGCCCGCGGCGTGGCACGAGAACGCCTCGTTATCTCCCTCATCGTTTTCTTGGCCATTGCGGCAGCTGTCGCGGCATATCCGCCGATTTGGGATTGGCCGGCTGCGCGCGTGAAAGCGAATATCGAGCGACTCGGGGGGATCGCTGCCGATCGTTTTGGCGCAGAATGGCCGCGGCGCGCAGCCGAGATCGTTTCTCCCGAGCCGTTCCCGGCACTTCTGGGAGGTCGTGATTTTCGGGTCTACGCGCTGGGACTCGATCTCGTGGGAGGCGCACACCTGGAATACGTCGCGAATACGTCGGAAATACCCGCACAGGATCTTGGCGAGGCCCTTGCGGCATTGCGGGGGGCGGTGGAACGGCGGGTGAACATCCTCGGCGTACGAGAACCTTTAGTGCAGCTTTCCGAATCCGGCGGAGAGCACCGCGTGATTGTGGAGCTTGCGGGTATCACCGACGTAAACGAGGCGATTGCGACGGTGGGGCGCACTGCGGCGTTGGAGTTTCGGGAAGAGAGCGCGGAGGTTCCGATAGATCCGAGCGGCCAGTCCCTTATCGACCCCTCGCAGCAGTTTACGCCCACCGGTCTCACGGGTCAGTATCTGAAACGCGCGAACGTTGCGTTCAATGCCACGACGAATCAGCCGCAGGTGCAGCTGGAGTTCAACCCCGAAGGCGCGGAGCTCTTCCAGGAGGTCACCGGGAGAAACGTCGGCAAGCGCATCGCGATTTTTCTGGACGATGAGCCCCTCACTGCGCCGACGGTGAATGAGGAGATCGCGGGAGGTACTGCAGTCATTACCGGCTCATTCACTTTGGCGCAGGCGCGTTTCTACGCGGAACTCCTCAACGCCGGGGCTCTCCCGGTGCCCGTGGAGTTGGTAGCCCAGCGAACGGTGGGAGCCACACTCGGTGCCGAGTCGTTTACGGCAATGGTGCGGGCGGGTATTGCGACGGTGGTGCTCATTGCCGCATTCATGGCGGTGTTGTATCGGTTGCCGGGACTTCTGGCGCTTACCGCCCTCTTGTTCTATATCGCGTTCCTCTTAGCACTCTTCAAGCT
>MHSZ01000006.1:8946-9219 GCA_001824745.1 Candidatus Terrybacteria bacterium RIFCSPLOWO2_01_FULL_58_14
GTGACCTTGACGCTTGCGGGTATTGCCGGTCTCATTCTTTCCATCGGGATGGCCGTAGACGCGAATATTCTCATCTTTGCGAGGATGCGCGAGGAGCTGCGCGCGGGGCGCACGGCACTGGCATCGGTGGAAGAAGGATTCTCGCGTGCCTGGACGGCAATCCGGGATTCCAACGTCTCCACCCTGCTCACCACTGCTATCCTCTATGAGGTGGGGACGTCATTTGTGCAGGGATTCGCGTTCGCACTCGGCGTCGGCGTGTTGCTGTCCATG
>MHSZ01000006.1:9231-10591 GCA_001824745.1 Candidatus Terrybacteria bacterium RIFCSPLOWO2_01_FULL_58_14
TATATTTCCCGATACCTTCTCCGTGAGGCAGCGCGCCATGCCTTTCTTACGAAACGCCGGCTGTTCTGGTAGCGAGAAGGCATCTTCTTATGTGGATCATCACTCATCGCCGTTGGTTTTTCTGGTGTTCTGCCGTACTCGTAGTCGGCAGTATCGCCGCAATCGCCCTTTGGGGTATTCGCCTCGGCATCGATTTTACCGGCGGTTCCCTTTTGGAGGCGCGGTTCGCCGGCAGCGTACCCGACGCGCGGGCGATTGAGGATGCGCTCCGTCCGATCGTCGATCCTGTGAGCGTTCAGGTGTCCGGAAGCGATGAAGTCCTGCTTCGTTTCCGCGACGTAGACGAGGCAACGCATCAGGAGGTTCTCGGAGCGCTCGGGGAGCTTTCGAGCATCGAGGAACTCCGTTTCGATTCAATCGGCCCCGCGATCGGCGCCGAGCTTCGGAGCCGCGGTGCTGTTGCAATCGCCTTGGGGCTTTTCGCGATTGCCGTGTATATCGGCTGGGCCTTCCGGAGGGCTTCACGTCCGGTGGCTTCGTGGCAGTACGGTGCGGTCACGGCGGGCGTAGCACTCTTCCACGACGTACTTATTCCTCTGGGCTTCTTTGCGGTGATGGGGAGATTCGCCGGCATGGAAGCGAATACGCCGTTTATTGCGGCTCTCCTCACCGTGCTCGGATTCTCGGTGCATGATACGATCGTTGTTTTCGATCGTGTCCGGGAGAATCTCCGGCGCGCAGGCAATCTCTCTTTCGACGAGGTGGTCGGGCAGTCCGTGCGCCAGACGTTCGCCCGATCGCTCAATACATCGCTTACCGTGCTTTTCGCAATTGCAGCGGTCGGATACTTCGGCGGGGAAGCGGTGCGGCCCTTCAGCGTAACGGTTTTCATCGGCATTGCGGCCGGCACCTATTCTTCTATTTTTATCGCCTCCACGGCCTTAGTGGAGCTGGCGCGAGGGACCGCGGCGAGAGGCGCACCAGGCCGCCGTTGACGGCGGCGGTTCGTTCCCGTACGCTAGTCAAGAACAACTTTCGTTATGCGCGCAATTATTCGCACCGGAGGGAAACAGTACCTCGTGAGCCCCGGCACGAAACTCAAAGTGGAGAAGGTTCCGCAGGCCACGGGAGACAGCGTGGTGTTTGAGGAGGTGTTGCTTGTGGTCGACGAGAAGAAGGTTTCTCTCGGCAGGCCTCTTGTATCCGGCGCTACGGTGCTGGCGCGGGTTCTTACGCAGGCGAAAAGACCGAAACAGGTGGTGTTTAAGATGAGGCCAAAGAAGCGTTATCGCGTGAAGCGCGGGCATCGGCAGCCGTATACTGAAGTAGAAATTACGGCAATTGAGCAGAAGTGAAACGC
>MHSZ01000006.1:10611-11145 GCA_001824745.1 Candidatus Terrybacteria bacterium RIFCSPLOWO2_01_FULL_58_14
GCTTAAGGGCGCTCTTGAGGGTTTCTTCGTCGGCGTATTCGATTTCGCCGCCGACCGGGAGACCTCGCCCCAGGCGCGTGAGAGGGACGCCGGTCTCCTTTAGTTCGCGCATGAGCTCGAGCGCGAGCATATCGCCCTCAACGGTGGGATTCATCGCGAGGATGACTTCGTTGATCGTTGTGCGATCGCGATTAAGGCGTTGTCGGAGTTCCTCAAGGCGCAATCCTTGTTCCTGAGGCATTCCGCGGTTGGGGTTGAAGCGTCCTCCGAGCACGAAGTAACGTCCAGAGAAAGCGCCGGTACGCTCGAGTTGTTCGAGGTCGGTATCTTCCTCAACGACGGCGAGGAGTTGCCGATCGCGGTGGGGGTCGCTGCAAGTAGGGCACGGAGAGGACTCCGTGATTCGGAAGCATTCCGCACAGAGCGTTGCGGTTTCACGAAGATTCCCGAGGCGCGTTGCGACATCGCGCCGTAGCGCATCGTTGCGGAAGAAAAAGAGCGCCAAGCGCGTGGCTTGCCGAGGTCCGATTTGCG
>MHSZ01000006.1:11182-20004 GCA_001824745.1 Candidatus Terrybacteria bacterium RIFCSPLOWO2_01_FULL_58_14
TTTCGGTAGGGCCACAGGGAAAATCCCGGGTTGGGAGATGAGGACTATTCTTTCTCGGATTGTACGGAGTCGTGGTGTTTATCAAGACCCCAGAAGGTTACGTGGTCTTCATCGAAGCGCATCGTCACCCTGCCGATGGGGCCGTTACGGTGCTTTGCGATATGGATTTCTGCCACGCCCTTCTGGGCCGAGTCGCGCTTCACGCGATCTTCTCGCCAAATGAAGAGCACGACGTCTGCGTCTTGTTCGATAGAACCCGATTCGCGCAGGTCAGAGAGCTTTGGTATTTGGTCGGGGCGCGACTCCACGGCCCGTGAGAGCTGCGAGCACGCCAAGACGGGCACGCGAAGCTCTCGAGCCATTGCCTTCAACGCTCGGGAGATTTCCGTTACCTGCTGTACGAGCGAATCCGAGGAACCTTGGTTGTCGATGAGTTGGAGGTAGTCCACGACGATGAGGCCAAGGCCGTGTTCTGCCTGGAGGCGCCGCGCGAGCGTTCTCATCTGAAGCGGCGTGGGAGAAGGCGAATCGTCAATGAAGATCGGGGCCTTGGCGAGGCGGTCGAATGCATCGCGGAGTCGATCGAAATCATCCCCCGTGAGCCGGCCATTTCGGAGCTTCCAGAGATCCACAAGGGATTCTGCGGAGAGCAAGCGATCCACGACTTGTTCTTTGGACATTTCGAGCGAGAAAATGCCGACGGGTTTTCCGTGGCGCACGCCGACATGCCGCGCGATATCGAGTGCCAACGCCGTTTTTCCAAGTGACGGCCGTGCGGCAAGAACGACGAAATCGGAGGCCTGGAGCCCGGAGAGTTTATTGTCGAGGTCGCTAAAGCCGGTGGGGATGCCGCGTATCGCGCCCCCTTCGTTTTTCGCGAGATGCTCGATACGCTCGTAGGCCTCTTCGAGTGCTGCGCGAACCGGTAGGAAATCCTGCGAGAGCGACTGTTGAGAGATGGCGAAGATGCGTTGTTCTGCCTGGTCGAGCACGCGATCGACATCGTCGTGTTCCGACCAGCCGAGTTCCGCGATGGCGTGCGAAGCATCGATGAGATCGCGCAACACCTTTTTCCGTTTTACGATTTTGCTATACTGCAGCGCATGTGTCGGTGTCGGCACGCGGTTGACGAGCGAAGTGAGGTACGTATTGCCCCCGATCTCTTCGAGCGCCGCCGCGTCTTGAAGGGCACGAGACACCGAGAGAATGTCGATTTCCTCTCGGCGACTGAAAAGATTGAGCATTGCCTGATAGATCGCGCGGTGCTCTTTTTTGTAGAAGTCGCCTGGCCGAAGGAAATCGCCGACGCGCACAACCGCGTTTCCGTCCAAAAGAAGGCAGCCGAGCAGCGATTGCTCGGCCTCGACGGCCTGGGGAGGGATCCTGCCGACGGGAACAGTAAGCGAGAAGTCTCGATCGGGTGCCACGAGGAGCTCCCGGATCGTGTTGGGTGTGGTGTCTTTTTTCGTCGATCGGCGTGCCATAAGGCGTAAAGATGAGGAGAAGCGTTCTCACGTTAGCGCGGAGGCCGCGGCTTCGCAAGGCGGCCTTTCGGGGATCCGCTGGGGATGCGCGGTGTATTATTTCCTTCCCGTTTTAGTCGAGAGCCACGTGCAGCGTCTTCGATCCGCCACCCCCGCTTTTGGATGAGGCCCCGAAGCGCATCTGCCTCGGTGAAACGCCGTGCACGCCGTAGCCGGTCGCGTTGCGCCGCGAGAGCGAGAATTTCTTTGGGTATGGCCGGCTTTGGCCCTTTTGAGGGGAGGATGCCGAGAATAGTGTTCACGTCATAGAGGAAGGCGGCTACGGCATGATGTTCGTCTGCCGAGGACCGCGTTCTCTCCACGGAGGGATTCAGTTTCCGGATGAGGCCGAAGACGGCCGCCAATGCTTTCGGCGTATCCAAGTCGTCGTCCATCGCCCGAAAGAATGCGCGATGTGCAGTCCTAAGGGCGGGAGAGGCATTTTTGAGCTGGGACGCGGTGATTCCGGCGCGCGCGCGCGACACTCCGATGCGGTCGGAGAAATCCACGATGCGTTCCCACGAGGAGGAGGCCTGCGCCATGAGATTCGCATCGTAGTCGACCGGCGAGCGATAGTGGGCCGAGAGGACGAAGACGCGAAACGCCTCGGCAGGCCACTTATCGAGCAGTTCACGGATTGTGATGAAGTTGCCCTTGGATTTTCCCATCTTCCCTCCGCGTACGTTGAGGAATCCCGCGTGCATCCAGAAGCGCGCCATGGGTTTTCTGCGATACGCTGCTTCCATCTGCGCGATTTCCGCTTCGTGGTGGGGAAAGATGAGATCGAGCGCGCCGCCGTGCAGATCGTATTGCGGGCCGAAGATTTTATGCGTGATCGCGGTATCTTCGATGTGCCATCCCGGGCGGCCGGGGCCGATCGTGGATTTCCACATCGGTTCCCCGCGCCGTGAGAACTTCCAGAGACAGAAGTCGCCTCGATTTCGTTTCCGGACGCTGTCATCGATGCGGCTCGTTGCATCCTCGGCGGCTGTGGCCGTTCGGTGCGCGAGGAGCCCATATCGGGGGAACTTCTTCAAATCGAAATAAATACCGTCTCCTTCAATGCGATACGCAATGCCGCGCTGAAGGAGGAGGGTGACCTGTGCTGCAATCTCGGGAATAAAATCGGTCGCTCGCGCGAATCGATCCACAGAGCGAATGCCGAGGCAGCCGAGGTCTTTCAGGAATGTCCGTTCGTATTCGCGGGCGACGGATTTCCATGAGCGGCGGAGGAGTGAGGCGCGGGCGATGATTTTGTCGTCCAGATCAGTGATATTCATGAGGTACTTGACCGGCAAAGCACGGAAGCGCAGATAACGCGCCATAACGTCAAAGATGACGTAGGTGCGGCCGTGGCCGATGTGGGCGAGGTCGTAGACCGTGGGGCCGCAGACGAACATCCGCACCGCGTTTCCGCGGCGCGGATGGAAAACCTCTTTTTTTCTCGTGAGCGTATTGTAGATTTTCAGCATGCCGCTAGATCCAGTTCCTTCTCCGCAGCCACAGGAGCGGGACGATGACGCTCGAAAGGGCTGCGGCGACAATCCACCAGAAGGTGTCCACGCCCGCCTCGAACGGGTAGCGGAGATTCATGCTGAAAATCGCTGTCACGAGTGCCGGGGGGAGCATGAGGGCGGTGATGACGGTGAAAATGCGCACGATGTCGTTCGTGCGCGTGGTGATGAGCGCCTGGTTCGTTTCTTCCAACGCCTCCACGGTCTCTTTGAGTATTTTGAGGAGAGTGGAGATTTGTTCAATGCGGCCGGTGAGGTTACGAAAATACGGTGCGGACTCGGAGCCCAAAAGCGGCGGTGCTGCGTCGTCCAGAGCCCGAAACACGGGCCGGGCCGGAGAGAGGGCGCGACGGAAGTCGATGATATCGCGGCGAAGCTGTGATAGCTCGGTGACGACTTTGCGCTCTGCGAGTGACACCTCGTTTTCTACTCGTTCCACACGCTCCTCGATGATTCCGAGTGACGTAATGGATTGCTGGAGGATGCGAGAGAGGATGCTGTAGAGTATCGCGGTGGGCGTTGCGTCGGTCGTCGTGAGACGGGCAACACGATCGCTCCCATTCGCTTCTTCGGGGAAGAGCGTATCTACCGCATCAATGCGTCGATAGTGCGACGTGACAATCCAGGAGTTTCCAAAGACGAGGTCGAGTTCGTCGAGTCGCACCGTGGACGCTTCGGTTTTCGGGTCACGCTCCAGAATGGGGATGGTGAGGACAACGAATAAGTGCGTTCCGAAAATATCGAGCTTTGGGTGGCGCACCTGCGGTACGAGCTCCTCGAGAACCAGCGAGTGGATGGGGAGTTCGGCGTCGAGCCGGCGGGCATCGTCAGCGGTGGGCTGCTCGACGTCGTACCAGGAGAAATCCCTTCCTCGGGCAACGCGGATCATATCGGTCACCATCGTAGCACACAGGCGATATCCTCCCAACGCAAAATCCTCTTGACAGTCCTTAATACTCGCGATAGGGAAGGAACGGATTAGCACTCGGAGAAGAGGAGTGCTAACCCGGAGATATGGCATTGGATGTGCGTCGATCCGCTATCCTCGAAACATTGGTGCGCGCTTACCTCCATGACGGCGCGCCGTTGAGCTCGCAGTTCATCGCCGGGCGGATGCCCTTTCCCGTGTCCAGCGCCACCGTACGCAACGAGATGGCGGTTCTTGAGAAAGAGGGATATCTTGTTCAGCCTCACGTTTCTGCGGGCCGCATTCCGACCGCCGAAGCGCTTCGCATCGTCGTACACCGCATGAGGGAACAGCGCTCGCTTGCGCACGCGATACCTCATCGCGAAGCGCCACACCGGGAGGTGGCGGATAACGGGGCACTCGCGCGGCGGCTTGCCTACGAGGTGCACGCCGCAGCGTTCATCGCTTCGGGCGCGCAGGAGGTATTTGCCGGTTTCGAGTTCGTGCTTGCATCTCCGGAGTTACGCGATGGGGAAGCGCTCGCGGATTTCGCACAGTTGCTCAATACCGCGGCGTTCTGGCGCGAACGACTCATGGCAGCATTGACCGATCCGTTGCTCGTGTTCATCGCCGACGAGAACCCTATTTTCCCCACAGCACATTTCAGCGTTGTTGCCGCACGGCTTGGTTCCGGGGCCCTTGCGGCCCTCGTGGGACCTCTCCGCATGCGTTACGACCTTGCGATCTCGTCGTTGGATCATTTTGTGACCGCGTGACGGCGTATGCCAGAGCAGGATATCCAAGAAGAACATTCCGACGCAGGAGATCACGCTGAGCTTCGCGATGCGCTTACTCGTCTCACTGCAGATTTTGAGAATCTCCGGAAAGACGCCCAGCGCATGCGTCACGATGCCCGGCGCTTCGGCATCGCCGAGGCGGTCCGCGCCATGGCGGCGGCTTATGATACCCTGCGCTTCGCCGAACCTCATGTTTCGGGGCACTCCCCCTCACTCCGTGAGGGGATTGAGAAAATCGCCGATCAGTTCGCGCAAGGCCTCAAGACGCTCGGTGTTACGCGCATTCCCGTTGAAGGGAGCTATGACCCGAAGTTTCATGAAGCAATGGAACACATTTCCGGTGTGGAGGCGCATACGGTCGCAGAAGAGGTGGGAACCGGCTGGATGTGGCAAGATAATGGAGAAGTCATCGTGCCGGCGAAGGTGAAGGTGGGGGCAGGTTGAATCGCATCGTCACGACGCTTCGCTCGACGCTTCGCTTGACCTCGCTTAGCGTCGCGCCGACGCGATTCGAGCCGGAACGACTTCGCCGACGGATGAAGGGGAAAGAGATAAACATAAAGAGCACTTGTGGCGTATGGCGAAAATTTTAGGAATCGATCTGGGCACAACAAACTCCTGCATGGCGGTTGTCGAGCGGGGCGAAGCGCATGTGCTAGAAAATGCCGAAGGCGCGCGCACGACGCCGTCGATTATTGCGCTTGGCAAGAGCGGTGAACGCTTTGTCGGCATCACCGCAAAACGCCAAGCCATCACGAATCCTGAGCACACGATTTTTTCGGCCAAGCGCCTTATTGGTCGGAGATTCTCCGATCCCGAGGTGCAGCGCGATAAACCCCTTTTGCCCTATGAGATTCGGGGGGCGAGCAACGGGGGAGTGGAGATGAAGTTTGGCGATCGTTGGGTAACGCCTCAAGAGGCCTCTGCGATGATCTTGGGAAAACTGAAAGCCGATGCCGAGGCGCGATTGGGCGAGAAAATCACCGAGGCGGTGATTACTGTTCCCGCCTACTTCGATGACAGCCAGCGTAAGGCAACGAAGGAGGCAGGAGAGATTGCAGGGCTCAACGTCCGACGAATCATCAACGAACCTACCGCCGCGGCCCTTTCCTATGGTCTTGAGAAAAAGAAGGACGAACAGATTGTGGTCTACGATTTTGGCGGCGGCACATTCGACGTCTCGGTGCTGGAGGTTTCGCAGGACACCGTGGAGGTGAAGGCAACCGGTGGCGATACTCATTTGGGGGGAGACGATTTCGATCAGAAGATTATCGCCTGGGTGATTGAGGAATTCCGCCGGGAGGAGGGGATTGATTTGGGCACCGACCGCTTGGCGCTCCAACGCATCAAGGACGCAGCCGAGCGTGCGAAAATAGAACTCTCCGCGGCCGCGGACACGGAACTTAATCTTCCCTTCATCGCCTCGGGTGCGAGCGGCCCGAAGCATCTCGTAATCAAGTTCTCCCGGGCGAAACTCGAGGAACTCGTCCACGATGAGATTCTCCGTGCAGAAGAAATCGTGCGCAACGTGGTGGCGGATGCTCATTTTACGATGAAGGACATCGATGAAGTGGTGCTCGTGGGGGGGCAGACGCGGATGCCCGCGATCCAGGCATCCGTTCGGCAGCTGTTTGGAAAGGACCCGCATCAAGGAATTAACCCTGACGAGGTCGTGGCGATGGGTGCTGCGATCCAGGGAGGCATCTTCCAGGGCGAGGTGAAAGACGTGCTTCTCCTCGATGTGACGCCCTTAGCACTGGGCCTTGAAACGCTCGGAGGCGTGATGACGATGTTGGTCGAGAAGAATACGACCGTACCGGTTTCTCGCATGCAGGCATTTTCGACAGCGGCAGACAGCCAACCTTCGGTGGAAATTCATGTTCTTCAAGGAGAGCGGCCGATGGCCGCGGATAACAAGTCCCTCGGTCGCTTTATCCTTGACGGCATACCGCCCGCACCGCGGGGTATACCCCAAATCGAAGTGGCTTTCGATATCGATGCCAACGGTATCCTCACCGTGAAGGCGAAGGATAAGGCATCCGGAAAAGAACAATCTATTCGCATCGAAGCGTCGACGGGACTCGCAAAAGAGGAGGTTGAACGCATGAAGCGGGATGCCGAGGCGCACGCAGAGGAAGATCGCAAAAAGCGCGAGCTTGCGGATCTGCGCAACCAAGCCGATACGCTCATCTGGTCTACCGAGAAAAGCATGAAAGAGTTCGGTGAGAAGATCGCGGAGGCAATCAAGAAGGAGGTAGAGGAGAAAATCCAAGAACTCAAGCGCGTGAAAGACGGCGAAGACGTCGCTGCGATCCGCAGAGCCATGGAGGCGGCCATGCAGGCGGCCCAGGCGATCGGCCGGGAAGCATACGGTGCTACACAAGAGACCCCGGATCGACCTGCGTCTCCCGGCGGCGAGGCGTCTCATGACGATACGCGAGGGCCCAGCGATGCGGAGGTGGACTCAGGAGAAGAAACTCCGGGATCATGATGAAATGCTGGTGAGAGGGGTGCTACGGCGCTACAATGAGAGGCGCCCATGATCACCACTATTCTCACGCGGCCAGGATCGCGCTCGTGGTGGGCAGTGGGATTTTCGGCGCTTTTCGTCCTCGCTTCCGCAGCGACTTGGTGGGGGGCGGCGTTTGTCGATCAGTCGCCCCGATCCTTTGTCGCGGCCGCGGTGGGCATGGTGTTTGCCGCCGCAGCATTTACGCTTGTCAACGCGGTAGAGGGTACGCCGCCATTGCTCCGGCGAGGGGCGCTGGCGAGCGCGTTTCTTTTGGCAGTACCGCTGGCGTTCAGTTCGGCGATATTACCCGCACTCGGTGCCGGCATCATCGCAGCGGTTTTCGCCGAGTTTGGCGCGTTGCGTATCGAAAGTTTCCGGAAATCCTTCCAGCATCCGAGGATCATTCCCGTCGCCCAGCGCGGATGGACATTCTACTTCTCGTCGGTAAGTATTATCCTTACGCTTGTCGTGTTCCTTTCTCCCCTGGGGGCAATGGTGCTCAATCCGGTACCAGAGCCGTTTTTGCGACAAGCGATTCGTGTTCTCGATCCGCTCCTTCAGCCGCTTCTCGGGTTTTCAGTTCAGGGCGATGTCGATCATATTATCGCTGAGGCGACCGGAGCTCCGGACCGAACGGCCATTACGGCGATTCGGGAACGGTACGCCGTGAGTTTGGGTATGCCGCTCACGGGCAAGGAGGATCTTGCGGCGCTTGTTTCCGCCGGATTGCGCCAACAACTCGCTCGCATTCAGGAAACACAGGGCGCTGCGTACCGTTTCGGCTTTTTCGTTTCTCTCTTCCTCACCGTCCGTTTCGTTATGGTGCCGGTGGCGTGGGCAGCATCTCTCGTGACCTTGGGGCTTCTGTGGGCGGCGCGAAGTGCTGGAGGGATGAGCGAAATTGAAGAACCCGTGATACGCACTACGTTACATTGGCAGTAGCTCCGCGCGCTATTTTCTCGATGCAGGAAAGCAACATGAAGGACTACTATACTATTCTCGGCCTGAATAAGGGGGCCTCCTCGGAAGATATCAAGAAGGCGTATCGCCGTCTGGCGCATCAACATCACCCTGACAAAGAGGGCGGAGACGAGGAGCGCTTCAAAGAAATCAATGAAGCGTACTACGTGCTTTCCGATACGAAACGGAGGGCGCAGTACGATCAGTTCGGAGCGGGGCCTGGGCCGCGACCACAAGGCGTACGAGGGTCAGGGGACTTCTCTCCTTTCGCCGAGGGATTCGAATCGTGGTTCTCGGATATCGTGGACGAGCTCTTCGGGGGCTTGGCGGGTTCGGGTGCTGCGGTGCGCGGTACGCGAGGACGCGATTTGGCGGTGAATCTCGATGTGACGCTTGAGCAGGTGCTGAGCGGCCTGCGTGAAGAAATTGCGGTGACGCGATGGGTGGTGTGTGATCGGTGTAAAGGAGGCGGCGGGGAGCCCGGTACTGCGATGAAGACCTGTGCGAGCTGCAACGGCGCGGGACGGCTCCATCGCGTGGAACAAACATTCTTTGGCACCATGACGCGACTTGTGCGGTGTCCCGGATGTAGGGGTACCGGCGAGGTGC
>MHSZ01000007.1:0-10260 GCA_001824745.1 Candidatus Terrybacteria bacterium RIFCSPLOWO2_01_FULL_58_14
TCGTTGACACGCCCGGACATGTCGATTTCGGTTCCGAGGTAGAACGGGTGCTGCGCTCAATTGATTCGGTGCTTTTGGTGGTGGATGCACAGGAGGGCCCGATGCCGCAGACGCGATTCGTTTTAAAAAAATCTTTAGAATTAGGCCTAAAGCCGATTGTGGTGATTAATAAAGTTGACAGGCCGGCAGCCGATCCGCATCGCTGCGAGGAGCAAGTATTGGAACTTTTCTTAGAGCTTGGTGCGAGCGAAGCACAAGCGAATTTTCCCATCGTCTATACGGTTGGCCTTACCGGCGTTGCGAAGCGGACTCTCGACGAAGAATCTCACGATCTCACGCCCCTTTTGGACGCCATTCTTTTTTACGTGGCGCCGGCTTCGGCAGCATCTTCGGATGCGCCATTGCGGTTTCAGCCGTTTAACCTCGGTTATGATAATTTTCTCGGCCGGCTTGCAGTCGGGCGGATATGGGAAGGCACGCTGGTATCCGGCCAGGCCGTGTTTATCAAGAAGCCAGGAGGAACGCAGCGAAAAGGAAAGATCAGTAGAGTATTCACTTTTCAGGGCGTGGAAAAAGTAGAAATCGAGCGCGCGCCGGCAGGAGATATTGTGCTTCTCGCGGGCATTACAGACGTGGATATCGGCGAAACCGTGACGACGAGTGTCGATGCCGAGCCGTTGCCCGCGATTGCGATTGATGAGCCGACGATTGTTTTGAGTTTTTTCGCAAACAGCTCTCCTTTTGCCGGCCGAGAAGGGAAGTACGTCACATCGCGGCAACTGCGCGAGCGCCTTGAGCGTGAACTGCAAGTCAATGTGGGGCTGCGTGTGGAGTTTTCCTCTGCGGATTCCTTTCGGGTTTTCGGGCGCGGGGAGCTGCACATCGCAATTTTACTGGAGAATATGCGGCGAGAAGGATATGAATTGCAGATTTCCCAGCCGCAAGCAATTATTCGAGAAGAGAACGGGAAGAAAGTGGAGCCGTTCGAAGAGGTGATTGCCGATATCCCGCAATCCTATCAAGGCGTGGTGATTGAACGTCTCGGAGCGCGTGCGTTTGTTTTACAAAATATCCACGTGAGCGGAGAGACGGCGCGTCTCATTTTTGAGGGGCCGACGCGGGGATTTTTGGGGTACCGTAATCAGTTTACGGTGGATACGAAAGGCGAAGGGATACTCTCATCGCGCGTGTTGGGTTTCCGGCCCTACGCCGGAGAGGTCCACAGGCGTGCGGCGGGCTCGATGGCTTCAATGGCTTCGGGGAAGGCGCTGGGCTATGCGCTCTGGAATCTTCAGGATCGCGGCACGCTCTATATCGGCCCCAATATTGATGTGTACGAGGGTATGGTTATTGGTAATACCGCAAAAGGAGAAGAGATGTGGGTAAATCCCACAAAAGCAAAGAAGCTCACGAATACCCGCGCTTCGGGGTCCGATGAAGCGATCGCCCTCACGCCGCCCCAGGAGCTTACAATCGAACGCGGATTGGAGTTGATGGAGGCCGAGGAATATTTGGAAATCACTCCTTCAAGCGTGCGTCTCCGAAAGAGGCGCTTGAAGAAGAAAGAGCAGGCGAAAGAGGGGGCAACGGCAAAATAGAAGAGAACAGGGCCTCCTAAGAGCGCTCATCTTTTCTGCCGCTGCGGTGGTCGCGGCGCGGTCCTAAAGGATCGATAAGGCCAGGTTACGAAAACGAAACGAGCCGGGTTATCCCAGCTCGCGGTTTCGGATCATATAGGCGATTCGTGAACAAAGCATCGTAAGATGTGCTTGGTACATGTTTGTGGTGAGATTTTGCTCTTTGAGGCGTTCGAAATAGAACCGCGCTTCTTCCTCCATAAGGCGGAGGAGCGATTCGTAGAGAATCTGGAAAAGGAAATCGGGTCCTCCGTAGCCGTTGGGCAGGTTCACCCTGCTAAGCTCGAGCACTGCGAGAAACACCATCCATTTTTCTTTGTCCAGATGCTCGGGAAAGATAGAGAGGCCGAACTCTTCGCTCCTCTCAACCTCTTCGTCGACAATGGCGGAGAGCTTGTCGAATAGTGCCTGTGCTTCGGGGCTGAGCTCGGGGGAGCGGTGGAATGTGCCATGAAGCCGTCTGACGAGCGTCGTAAACGCCGTTCTTATGTTCACGATTTTTTAAGGTCCTCCGTACAGATCGCGATCGGTATCGTATACTATTCCTTTCTCTTGTCAATTTTTCCTTGAGTGCGCGCCACCGTAGAATAAGAGGTGCGGCGGAGCCCAGCCGGGAGAAGCGCTTATGAGACCATGAGAAAAAAGATCCGACAGGCGTGTTTTAGGGAACGATGTTTTAAGATTGAGTGTGCAGATACGCTCCCGAAGCGAGCTTGCGGGCTGATGTTTCGTTCGTCGTTGGACTGGAAAGGGGGGATGCTTTTCGTGTTTCGCAGAGAACGAAGCATTCCAATATGGATGTTCGGCATGCGTATCCCGTTGGATATTCTCTGGATCGATGCGGAAAAACGAGTGGTGCACATTGAGCGAAATGTTTCGCCGTGCAAAGACGTTTTTTGTCCCACTCTCATTTCTCCCAAGCGCGCGCAATACGTGCTTGAAGTGAATGCGGGCGTTGCCGAAGAGGCCGGGATTTCAGAAGGAGCTGTGATGGTATTACGCGAGGGGCGGGAATTTTAGCGGCCAATGAGCAGCAGGAACGCAACAACGAGGAGGATTCTATAGATCCCGAAACTGGTAAATGAGCGGCGGCGAATATATTGCAAGAGGAACTTGATGCTCGCAACGGCCGTGACAAATGAGGTGATGAAGCCGATTGCGAGCACGTTGAGTTCCGAAGAAGAAAATACGCCCGCATTTTTTATGAGGTCGATCCCCGTTGCTGCAAGCATGGTGGGAACAGCGAGGAGGAAGGAGAACTCTACAATGACTGTCCGCGGAATGCCCATAAGCATGCCGCCGATAATCGTGGCACCCGCTCTGGAAACGCCGGGAATCATTGCAATGGACTGGAAGAGGCCTATGCCGATGGCTTTTCCATAGCTGATATCCTCGATTGCGGCCAACCCCGTTTTTTCCTGGAAGAGGCGTTCGAACGCGATAAGGAGCACGCCGCCGATTGCGAGCGAGAAGAGGACCACCGCGGTGTTTTCCAAGAGTACGCCTTTCACGAACGGGTAGAGAGCCATGCCGATGATGCCGGTGGGGATGAAAGCCGCCACAACCCTCTTGAGCGCTGCCCATCGGAGTAGGGTCCGCCAGTAAAGGACGACCACGGCGAGAATCGCGCCGCTTTGGATTGCGATCTCAAAAGTTTTCATGAACTCCGACTGCGCGAGGGAAAGGAGACGAGAAGCGAGGATGAGGTGCGCAGTCGAGGAAATGGGGAGGAATTCCGTGAACCCTTCGACAATGCCCAGCACGAGCGCGGAAAATGACGTGATCACGAAACCTATTTTAGCATATCCCTTGCTTCGCCACGTTGGAAATTTTCAGAAGAGCGTGCTAGGATAAAAAAAGAGGTCGCATGCCAAATAACCAGGTGACTGCTTCTCTTCCCGTTTTCTACGGCCTCGGGATTGCCCCGGGGCTTCTTGATGCGCTCAAGCGCCTCGGTTACGCCACGCCTACCCCGATCCAGCACCGGACCATTCCTGCGGCAATTGAAGGAAAAGATGTCGTGGGCGTTGCGCAAACCGGCACCGGGAAAACACTCGCTTTCGGGATCCCGATGATCCAGCTCCTTTTGCGCGTGAAGGCGCAGGGGCTCGTGCTTCTTCCGACTCGCGAGTTAGCTCTCCAGGTGGAGGACGAGCTCCATAAGGTCGGGCGAGCGCTTGGTCTCCGTACCGCCGTGCTTATCGGCGGGGCTTCGATGCACCTGCAGGTGCAAGCGATTCGCAGGAGCCCTCATATTCTCATCGCAACCCCGGGCCGCCTTCTCGATCATCTTCAGCAAAAAACCGTTCGCCTCGATAGCGTGAAGGCGCTGGTGCTCGATGAGGCCGATCGGATGCTCGACATGGGCTTTCTTCCCCAGATCACACGCATCCTCCAGACCGTCCCCAAGGAACGCCAGACGATGCTTTTTTCGGCAACGCTTCCTCCCGAAATCATGCGTATCGCTTCCGCCTACATGAAGCTTCCGATTCGCATTGAGATCGCTCCGCCGGGTACGACCGTTGAGAAGATTACCCAGGAGATTTTCATCGTGCGCAAGGACGCCAAGCGCCGCCTCTTGGAGAAAGTCCTATCCGAGCATCGGGGGTCGGTACTGGTATTTACGCGCACGAAGTACGGAGCGAGAAACATAGCCGCAGCGGTCCGCGCGATGGGCCACGCGGCCGCGGAAATTCATTCGAATCGTTCGCTTGGCCAGCGGAGAGAAGCATTGGAGGGGTTCAAATCCGGCAAGTATCGCGTGCTCGTCGCAACTGATATTGCCGCGCGCGGCATCGATGTTCGCGGCATCGAGCTTGTGGTGAACTACGATTTCCCCGGGCAATCCGAGGATTACGTCCATCGCATCGGTCGTACGGCGCGAGCTGGAGCCGAGGGGCACGCGATCTCTTTTGTCTTGCCAGAGGAGCAATACGGGATACGGGGTATCGAACGGCTTATCCGCAAACAGCTTCGCGTCTCGAAACTTCCCGATCTTCCTCCCGATCGCCCGATGCCCCATATGCCACGCCCCGAAGTGCGCAGACCGCAACGTTCCGGCTACCCGCAGCGCAGGCCGTCTCCTTATGGCGGAGGGCGGCATCAGCGCAGGCCTCGGTATTGAGACGGCGGATATTCCCGTGTGGATCGAAGCGGGCGATGTCGGCCTGCCGCGGCTTGTTGTCGCGCGCGCTTGATGATACTATCGCCGAAAGGTCGGCGAGGCCGTGGAATACGTTTTTGACCCTTACATTTATGAAGTATCAGATGACGTGTACGTGCGGCCAGGTGATGGCCGTCGATGCAGACAGCCGTGACGCGGCAGTCGCGCAGTTGAAGGAGCTGATGACAGAAGAAGCGACCGCCCAGCACTTCGCCGAGAAGCACGCAGGCGAGCAGGCCCCGACGCTCGAACAGGCCCATGCGGGAATCGAGCAGAACGTCGTTGAGGCCGCTTGAAATGAAGGTGACGTGAGCAAAGCAGTCCCGCAAGAGCGGGGCTGCTTTGCGTTTCCGTTCCGCGCGTATAGAATAAAGGATCCATATGGGGAAGAATCCGACTATTCGCAACGAACGCGTGTATCTTGCAAGGATGGCGCGGCCGTTGAGAGAGAAGCTTCGCGTAGCGCGTTATATTCCGCAAGATGCGCGCACGGTGCTGGACGTGGGGTGCGCTAATGGTGCGATTACGATTGCGCTTGCGAAACTTTTCTCCCGCAAACAGTTTATCGGGATTGATCTCAACGAGAGTTTTGTTAGCCGCGCGCAGGAGCAGGCGCGAAAGGCGGGGGTGGGGAATGTACGCTTTGAGAAGATCTATCTGCGCGACCTCCTCGCGCGATCCGAACGGTTCGGGGCCGTTCTGTTCGTTTCCGTACTCCACGAGTTCTACGCCTACGGGGAGGGAATCTCTTCGGTGCTCAAGGCGCTCGCGGATGCCCATGAGCTGCTCCGTAAGGGGGGCGAGATCGTCATACGCGATATGATCCTCCACGAGTACGCCAAGCACACCTCCTTCCAGGTTGATGCGATTATCGCGAAAGTGCGCGCTCGCAGGCGCTGGCGACGGGCTATTCGCGATTTCGAAGGCGCGTTTGGAAAACTGAATACGCTCTATCAGCTCAACCATTTCCTGCTGAAGTACATGTACGAGGAGAACTGGGACCGCGAGTGCCGCGAGCCCTACGTACCGGTAACGTTTGAGCAGTACGAGCAGCTGTTTGATCTTCTCGGCATGGAGCTGCAGCTCGAGGACTCGTATCTCATCGATTTCCTCCGCACGAAATGGAAGCGAGATTTCGGCCTCACGGACGACGAGCTTGAGGGCTTTCGATCAACAGGATTTCTCGTGGCCAAAAAGGCGGCACCTCGCCCTTGATACTCTTGTGGAATGATCTTGTGGTCTCCGACGATCATGAGGCGTATAATAGAAAAGACATGGGATTCATATTCCCGCGCAGGGCGAGGGCTCTACTGGGCCTTTTTGTCGTATTAGCGGCGCTTGTTGGCCTTGCCGTGGCGCTTCTCGGCTTCTTGCCGCCGCCCTCCCAGGCTTTCCACGCTTCTGTCGGAATCGGGGGTTACGTATACACATACGCGTCTTCCGTGCCGGTTCCTGCGGCCACGGTGAAGTATTGCTTCGCTTCGTCGTGGACCGCCCTGGATTCCTGCACCCCGCAACTTCTCACGAACGCCAGCGCTCTCGGCGAATGGCAGCTGACCAGCGCTGATCCGAGCCTTTACTACCGCTTCTGGGCCGTCACGCCGGACGGTTACTATGGCCAATCTAATTCCTCGGCAGGAGCGAATGCAGGAACCGGGCATCTCATCTTGTATCTCCCCGACATACTGGCGAGTCGAGGGACATTGACGGTGCAGAAGCAGGGGACTGGTACGGGCGCTGTCGGCGCGAGCCAGCCGCAAAATACGCTTGCATGCCCCACTGACCAGGTGACGTGTTCGTATCTCTATCCCCCAGGAACGGAAGTGCGTCTTGGTGAGGCGCCGGACTCGGGATCCGTGTTTTCCAGTTGGTCCGGGAACTGCACGAATACCACGTCGCAGTGCGTCTATGTGATCCCCGGCCCTTCTACGTATTACGTCTACGCGCAGTTCAATCTTTCCGGCGGCACGATGAATAAACTCTACGGCAACGTGCGCGATGTAAACAGCCAGGGCGTGAGCGGCGCGGCAATTTACTACTGTGCTTCAAGTAGTGGTACCCCGTCGACCTGTACCTCTGCGAATGCAACATCCGCCGGCGTGACGAGCTCCACTACCGGGTATTGGGAGTGGAACAATCCGCCCACGGGCATGTACTACACCTTCTTTGCCGTGCTCGGAGGCCAGCAGACAAACTCTGTCAGCACGAACGGGGCCTACACGAGCGGCACGTATTCGCTTTCCGAGCTACGATTTTCTGCCGCAGGGGATGGGAACACGAGCTATACGCTTACGGTGAATAAAAACGGTGCAGGAAACATTTATGTCAGCCCTCCCGGCTCCAACTGCGGCTATGCGGGTTCCGCGCCCCCGTGTAGTTTCAGCTACGCCTCAGGAACTTCGGTGACGCTGGTCGCACAGCCGGATACGACCGGGACCTTCACCGGGTGGTCCGGTGATTATTGCTCGGGAACAAACGCTACGTGCACTCTCACGATGGGCGCGAATAAAAGCGCTACGGCCGTTTTCGGCACCAATACGGTTCCGATTTCGGCGGGCGATCTGACCGTTCGCGATACGGCTCTCACGCCGGCAACCGGCACTGCGGGGTCTCCGATGACATTCTCGGCGAAGGTCGTCAACGAGGGCTCGGCTGTCTCGATCGCTTCGATCGTTCGTCTTTATATCAGCGGTTCGGCAACCTACCAGAGCGATCAGGGCGTGGGAGGATTGACTGCCGTCAGTGGGAACCAGGCCGTATCCTGGCAGTGGACGCCGAACCTCAGCGGAAGTTACTATTTCAACATTTGCGCTGACGTGACGGCAACCAACGCTGAGTCCATAGAGTACAATAATTGCAGTGGAGGAAGCTTCGCGGTGGGAACAGCGGGCGGAGGCGGCGTCATTCGGGGCCGCGTCACCGCGCCGGAGGGGCAGGGGATCAGCGGAGTGAAGATTGATGCCTTTATGCCTGAAGGGAGCGGCTTTCAGTCCATCACCACCGGCACAGATGGCTCTTATCAGTTTGCGATCGGGGCTGGTGTGTGGGAGATCTCCGCGCATCCCGATACGGTGTCTGGCTACGGATCCGCGGAGCCGTTCTCGCAGCGCGTGAGCGTTACGGCCGGCGGTACGATTTCCGAGGTGAACTTCGTCCTGCGACGCGCGGACGCTACAATCTCGGGCCGTCTTGTCGATGCGAGCGGCAACGTGCTCACCAATGTGAGTGCCGGCGTCTATGTCGTAGGGCAGTCGATCGGCGTACCGCTCGCGCAGGGGACGTTTACCCTTCGGGTTCCTGCGGGGACGCATACGGTTGATGCGTGGCTCCCGTACGAATCGGGGTATGTTTCTGCGGGCGCCAAGACCGTGACTGTTATTTCCGGGCAGACCGCCCCTCTCGCTCTTATGGCGATCGCGCAGGCGTCCGGAGGGAAATTTGAGGGCGCCATTGTCGACGCGGCAGGAGGTGCGGTTGTAAACGCTGGCATCGAGGTGTTCGCCGGCTCCGCCGACAGCTGGATTCGCGGCACCATCGATCCGACGACCGGGCGATACAGCATACTTGTGCCGCCGGGAACATGGCAGCTGGGTTACCGTGCGTTTGATTCTCGTTATGCCGCGACCGGCGGACCAGTCGGGCCCCCCGTCCAGGTGACGGTTGGAGCCCGCGTCGCGCGGAACATCGTCTTGGTTGCCGCGAACACCACGATTACTGTACAGGTGCGTAAGAGCGACGGCTCGGCTTTTGTGAATGCCGGGGTGGAGGTGAGCGCGACTCCCTTCAATCCGGATGCGCACACGACAACGGAGGCGTTCCGCGCCTTCACACAAGCGGACGCGCAAGGAACCGCGCGCTTCGCGGTGCCTGCGGGAACGTATTACGTGCGCGCGTTTGCGCCTCCGGACCTTGGTGGAGGGCTGAACCCTGTTGAGCAATCGGTTATCCTTGCGTCAGGAGGAACCAAAACAGTCACGTTGCAGTTCCGGATTGCCTCCGCGACCATTTCCGGACGAGTATTAGCGCAAGGGAATCTCGTAGCCGAGGCCTTTATCGGCGGATGGACGAAGACCGGCGGCTTCGCGATGACGAAGACCGCGGCAGACGGTTCGTACCGGCTCTCGGTGACCACCGGCGACGTGTGGAATCTGAAAGCAGGAGGGAATGTCGGCGGGGTGTTCTACGAGTCGGAACCTATCAGTGTTGACATGACGGCGCGCACGGCGGCGACGCAAGATGTGTTGCTGGGCGTGACGAAGATAGCGATTCCTCAGCCGATCACTACCTCGCACACGGTGACGCAATCGTTCTCGCGCAAACTCGAGGACGGAATGGCCGTTTCTTGCAAGGAGAGTTGCTTTGGCGCGAGCGGCAGCGTGAATATTGCCATCCAGCCCGATCTCACCGTACCGGATCAGGGAACTACGAAAGTGATCGGTATCGCATATAACATTGAGGCCTACACCGCAGCGGGAACCGCGATCGCAACGCTGCAAGACAGTGCTACGGTGACTATTCCGTATCAACCAGACGAGGTGAGCGTGGTGGGCGTTGCCGAGACGGAACTCCGCGTCGCGTTCTTCGATGAAACAACGGCGCGCTGGCAACCGCTCGATACGTCCGTGGTTGATGTGGTGGCGAAGACCGTGACTGCCACGACGACGCACCTAACGCGTTTTGCGTTGCTCTCGCCCGCGTATTCAACCGTGGTGTCCGGGAGCGCGAGCGGGACTGTTCGCGAGGGGGATCTTATTCGCGGTCCGGACGGTATTAAGGTGTACATCGTGAACGATCGCGGCTACAAGCGCCATATCTTCAACCCCGCGGTTTTTGGGATGTACGGGCACTTCCGTTGGGACTCTATCAAGGTCGTGAGCCAGGCGACGCTGGACAGCTACGTCGTATCCGACATGTATCGGGCCGACGGCGATCCAAAAGTATATTCGCTCGAAGAAGTGAACGAGGTGCAGGGGAGCGCTACGAAACATTGGCTTGACACGAGCGTCGAACGCTTTACCGCGCTTGGCTACAACTGGAGCCAGGTGTTCATCGTGAACGCGCAAGAGCGGGACTACTACCAAACCGGCTCCGCGATTCAGTAAGGCGGGATGATACTGCAAGAATGTGCGTGTCGCTCGTTATTTCGGGCGGCATTTCTGTTTCGTGACGAACACTGAAACGCCGGTGAGTCGTGACCGATGGAACGCGATTGCGACGATCAGGGGCCCGCGCTAGGGTGGGGACGATGTCAACTCGGGAACTGCGGTACGAGCAGGAGCTGAACCCTCAGCAGCGGGCGGCCGTTTTCCACGAGAAGGGGCCCGCACTTGTTGTTGCCGGAGCCGGCACCGGCAAGACGCGGACCCTTATCTGGCGTGTCGCGCGGCTCGTGGAGCAGGGCACAGATCCGCGGCGGATTTTGCTCCTCACATTCACAAGGAGAGCGGCAAAGCAGATGCT
>MHSZ01000007.1:10292-16734 GCA_001824745.1 Candidatus Terrybacteria bacterium RIFCSPLOWO2_01_FULL_58_14
CAAGATGAACGGGCGCGGAGGGTTTCGGGGGGCACCTTTCATTCGTTTGCCCATACCGTACTGCGGCGTTACGGACGCTATGCGGATCTTCCCGTGAACTTCACCGTGCTTGATCGATCCGACAGCGAGGACATCTTGAACCATTTGCGTACGGAGATGGGTTTCGCCGGGAATCAGCAAAGAGGCCTCCGGCGGCGGTTTCCTCAAAAACGAGCGCTGGGGGAAATGGCGAGCAGGGCGACAAATCGGCGGGTGCCGCTCAGAGAGGTTCTTTTACGCGATTGGCCCCAATTTCTCCCCGACGAAGAAGAGCTCCGCGCACTCATTGAACGCTATCAGCGATATAAGCAAGAGCACCGTCTTTTCGACTACGATGATTTGTTGACGGAACTCCTCCGCCTCCTTGAAGAGCGCAAGGCGATCGGCGAACGGCTCGCCTCTCATTTTCAGGCGGTGCTCGTAGACGAATATCAAGATACCAATCGCGTGCAATCCGATATCCTGCGCGCGCTCGTCCTTCATCGCGGCATTATGGCAGTGGGTGATGATGCGCAGGCGATTTATTCGTTCCGAGGGGCTGATTTCCGAAACATCATGGCATTCCCTAGGGATTTTCCCGGCGCAACACTTTATCGCATTGAAGAGAACTACCGCTCAACACAGCCGATACTTGATGCCGCCAACGCCGTGATTGCTCGCGCGACGCAACGTTACGAGAAGCGCCTTTTCACTTCACGCTCAGACGGTCCTGCGCCGAAACTCGTGGGCTGCACCGATGAAGCATCGCAGGCCGGGTTCGTGGCCGATGAAATTCTCCGTTTGCGAGAAGAGGGGATGGCACTTGAAGAAATCGCCGTGCTCTTTCGTTCGTCCTATCACTCGTTCGAACTTGAAGCAGAGCTGGCCCATCGGAATATTCCCTTCGTGAAATACGGGGGCTTCAAGTTTGCAGAAGCCGCCCACGTGAAGGATGCGATGGCGCATCTGCGCTGGCTCGTGAATCCCAAAGACCTCGTTGCAGCACAGCGCTGCCTCCTTGTGCTGGAAGGCGTTGGGCCGGTTGCGGCCCGCGCGATTGCCGAAAGAGCGGCCTCTTCACCAGGGCTTTCCGAGGGACTCGCTGCGGTTCAGTCGCCTCCTCGCGCCGCCGGGGCCCTCGATCGTCTCCGCATTGCCCTTGCTGCCGCAGATCGTGCGGCTTCCCCCGCAGAGAAGCTTGAGGTCCTCCTCCCGTATCTTGCCGAGACCCTGGTGAGGAGATTTGACGACTTTCCCAAACGCATGCGCGATCTTGAGCATCTCGTTTCGATCGCTCGGCGATTTCGCTCCACCGATAGATTTGTCTCTGATTTTTCCATCGAGCCCCCGGCGGACCACACTATCGCCGGAGTATCCGGAGTCGAGAACGAGGAAGAACCTCTTGTGCTTTCCACGATTCACTCTGCCAAAGGCCTGGAGTGGCGGGCGGTCTTCGTGATATCGGTGCTCGACGGCTATCTCCCGCAGGATTACGCTTTCCGGTCAGCGGAGGAACTGGAGGAAGAACGCCGGCTTCTCTATGTGGCGATGACGCGAGCACGAGAACTTCTCACGCTCACGTACCCCGCCATGATCGCGCCTTCAGGAGCGAGAGCGACAATGAGGAGTGCTATGGTGTTCGCGAAACCCTCGCACTTCCTTGACGGCATCGAGGAGGTTGTATTACCGCACACCGTTGTCGCCGGAGCGGAGTTGTTCGATGGCATCACCTACGAAGATGATATTGCATAAAGGGAGCATGTCGATTTCCATGTTGCCGGGTATATTCGAGCGATTGGTTGCCGTAGCACTCGACGCTTTGCCGGAGCGATTCCGCAAGCGTCTCGAAAACGTCGAGGTGGTCATCGAAGATGCGCCTACTGGGGAACAGCGGCGTATTTGGGGGGAGCGGCGGACGGACGAAGCCGGGGACGCGGAGAACGAAACGCTGTTTGGTCTCTATGAAGGAATTCCGCAAGTCGCTCGCGATTCGGGCTACACGTTCGTCCTTCCCGATAAAATCACCATTTTCCGCACTTCAATCCTGGAGGCGTGCGAGACCGAAGATGAGGTTCGCTACGAGGTGCAGGCGACCGTCCTTCATGAAATCGCCCACCATTTTGGTATTTCCGACGAGCGGCTCGACGATCTTGGAAAATATTGATACCCTGAAGTACCATGTCACAGAAGCAGCTCATTGAGTTTTACGGACGCGAGTGTTCGCATTGTCGTAACATGGCGCCGCTTGTCGCGCGCGTCGAGCGCGAGGCAGGAGTGAAGTTCGAGCGCTACGAAGTGTGGCACGATGAGGCAAGCGCGCGAAAAATGGAAGAGTATGATCGCGGATATTGCGGTGGCGTTCCCTTCTATTACAACACTGCAACGAAAAAGTGGGTTTGTGGAGAAACCGATTACGAAGCATTTAAAGCGTTTGCGACGGAAGAGTAACCGTCCATGATCAACGATTTTTTGGTTCCGGCGTTTCTCGCCGGCATTTTCATGTTCTTGGCGCCGTGTACGTTTCCGCTGGTGCCGGCTTTTCTCGGCGCGATCAGCGGTATCACGCCCGAGGGGTTGCGAGATTCCGGCGCCGCACGGTGGCGCCTTGTGCGGAATGCGGCGCTTTTCGTCGCGGGTTTTTCGCTCGTGTTCATCATTTTTGGCACCGCGGTAGGGTGGGGGGGTCAGTTTCTCTTTCCTTATCGTAGGATTCTCGAGCGGATCGCCGGAGTGTTTATCATCTTGTTCGGACTCGCGCTTCTTGGCGCATTCCGTCTGCCGTTTTTCCGAGCGGCGACGAATCTCCGGGTGCGAATTCCCGGAGTCAATTCCCGCTCGCTTCAGAGCTTTTTGCTCGGAGCGGCGTTCGGCACCGGATGGACGCCGTGTGTCGGACCCGTGCTCGGCTCGGTGCTCTTACTGGCTTCTACTTCGGGTACCGCAGCGTCAGGGGCTGCGTTACTCGCGGTGTTCTCGGTGGGGCTCGCGATACCGTTTCTCCTTGTTGCGTTCGCAGCGGGTAGGGCCGTAAAGATACTCGATCGCTTGGGCAGATCCGCTCGTCTCATCGAGATCGTCTCCGGAGGTTTCCTCGTCGCGCTCGGCCTCCTTGTGTTCTTTCAGCGTTTCGCGGTGCTTATTTCCTTAGGATACGGCCTGTTCGATTTCATTGGCTACGAACGGCTCCTTGAGAAGCTCTGAGGCCAGGGTCCCCTTGGACCATTTATCTCTTTTGTGCTAGAGTGGTTTGGTATGAATCGCACCACGATCCTCACCGGCCTTGCAGTCGTTGCGACAATTATCGTTGCGGCACTCGTATACCTTTCGGTCGGGCCGACGCCCGCACTTGCTCCGGAGGACGGGGCGGCGCCGGACGGCAGCGAGTTCCAGGGGCCCATTACGGCGCCTCCGGGGAATTCCGATGCGCCTTCTTCTCCAGCGCGCGAGATCACTATTCGCGGCGACGAGTTCTCCTTTAGCCCGGCCGCCATCAATGCAACTGCCGGCGAACGGCTCCGACTCACGTTCGTGAACGAGGGAAATACTCCGCACAGTTTCGATATCGATGAACTCGACGTGCACAGCGGAATCGTGAACCCCGGCGGCTCTTGGACCGTCGATATTGTTGCCCCGGCTCAGCCCGTGCTCTTTCGCACCTATTGCGCCATTCCCGGACACGCAGAGCAGGGCATGGTCGGTCAACTCATCATTGAGTAGCGTTTGGTCGGCGCATTGCGGAAACATTCTCCGCGTGCGAAACTGGCGTATCCCGGTATTACGGGATGCGCCAGTTTTTTGACAACGAGAGGAAGATACGACAATGGAGCGTATTGCCCACCGCGCGAACACGCGGAAACGTATTCGTGAGGGTATCCGAGCGAGGTTCGACCGCTTCGAGGTGGATCTTTGGAACCATAACGGGAGATTCATTCTCTCCCACGATCCCGTGTTCGGGCCGTTCGTTTTCGGCTCGTCAGGCGCGACGCTCTCGTCGCGCAAATGGTTGTACGTACGCTGGGGGTGGCCCTTTCTCACTCTCGCAAAACTCTTGCGGGATAAGCGATTGGCTCCCTTACCGTCCCTTCTCATTGACTTGAAGGGAGCGTGGCCGGACAACGCACTGGAGCATCTCGCGACGCTTCTCCAAACCTATCGCAGGAGCGGGGACGCAATTTGCACCCAGAACTGGGAACAGCTTGATCGTTACGCGCGGATCGATCCGAAGCGCACGCGAATCTACTCGGAAGCGCATCAAGATCGTCTCGGTGAACTCTTTTTGCGCATGGAGCGCGGGGAAACCATCGCCGGCCTGTCGATCAACGCGGCGGCACTCGCGAGTGACCAGCCCCTTGATCCGTTGAGACACATCCTTGCTCGCTCTCCGTGGTTTATCGTATACGTTTGGAATATCCCCGATTTCCCGACCCTCCGGAATCTCCAGAGCGCGGGCATCGATGGCGCGATCATCGACTATCTCGGTTGGATATAGTGAAACCGACAAGCCGTGGCGCAGTGCCGCGGCTTTTGCTATGGTGGGATTGGAGAGTATGGCACGTGTCGCAATTTTCGTCGAGAAAATGTACGAGGAGCTCGAGGCGTGGTATCCCGCACTTCGGCTTCGCGAGGCGGGGAACGAGACGGTATTTTTGGCACCGAAAGCCGGAGAGGTCTACGCAGGAAAACACGGCTATCCCGTAAAGTCGGACCTCGCAGTTGGCGATGCGAAGCCGGAGGATTTCGACGCGGTCGTGATCCCCGGCGGATTCGCTCCCGATTACTTGCGGCGCGATCCCGCGGTAATTGCGTTCGTCAGGGCGCTATTTGCCGCCGGCAAGCCCGTTGCGGCAATTTGTCATGGGGCATGGATCCTGGCATCGGCGGAGATCGTCAAAGGAAAGCGCGTGACGTCATTTTCCGCGATCCGTGACGACGTTGTCCACGCCGGAGGTATCTGGGAGGACGCAGAAACGGTCCGCGACGGTAATCTCATTACTGCCCGCAAGCCCGAGGATCTCCCGCGGTTCATGGTTGCGGTTCTGGAGGCGCTTCAGGAGCGCTCATGAACAAGCTGGGATCGAAAACCCCGCCGGCAGGCATGCGGGAAGCCGTCGGTCTTGCGTGGCAATTGGGCTACGCGATTGCTCTTCCCATCGTAGGTTTCGTGCTTGTAGGGAAGCTTGCCGACCAAGTTTTTGATACCGCACCCTGGTTTCTCTTTTTGGGCCTTATCGTTTCTCTGCCCGTGAGTTTTCTTATTCTCTACAGGAAGCTAAAGAAATTCCTTTGAACTATGGAACTTGAAATTTCATTGGCGCCCCAGATCCTCACTCGTTTCATGGGATTCCCCGTGACGAATACGTTGCTGATGAGCGGGGCAGTGTCGTGTTTTCTTATCGCGCTCGCGTTCTTCTTTGCGCGCACCAAAAAATTCGTTCCCGGCCGTTTTCAAGCCGCCCTCGAGTTCGTTTTCGAGGGGCTCCTGGCACTTGCGGATGGCGTGACGGGGAATCGAAAGCGGACTATGCGATTTGCTCCGATTGCCTTCACTATTTTCTTTTTCGTGCTCTTCGCGAATCTTATCGAGATCATTCCCGGCGTGGAATCTCTCGGTATCGAGATGGAAGGACATCGCGTACCGATTCTCCGCTCTCCTTCTACTGACCTTAATACCACGCTGGCGCTTGCACTCATCGCAGTGGTCTCAGCGCAGTTGTGGGGTATCGCAGCTCTTGGGCCGCTCAAGCATATCGGCAAGTATTTTTCGCTGCGCGGCCCCATCGATTTTTTCGTTGGTATGCTTGAAGCAGTGAGCGAAGTCGCGAAGGTGGTTTCCTTCTCTTTTCGTCTCTTTGGGAATATCTTTGCGGGTTCAGTGCTCCTCATTGTCGTGAGTGCGCTTCTCCCCGCCATCGTACCTATTCCGTTTCTCGGCCTTGAGATATTCGTGGGATTTGTGCAGGCCCTTGTGTTTTCGGTACTTGCTTTGGTATTTATGACTATGGCGACGGAGTCGCATTAAGTTTAACGCGGTTGGCGTTGCGCGATGGGCGTTGAGGGCTTCCTCCCCGCCGCTTCCGAACTCCAGCCGGAGGAAGGCGATGATCGAACTTTCCGAAACCGCTCTTCAGGGGGTGAAGTCGCTTGGGGCCGCATTCGCGATAGGTATTGGGGCACTCGGCCCGGCGATTGGTATTGGGCTCCTCGCTTCCAAGGCGATGGAAGCCATCGGCCGCAACCCCGAGGCCGTATCGCGTATTCAGACGCCGATGATTCTCGCGATCGCATTTTGCGAAGCGATCGCCATTTATGCCCTCGTCGTCGCACTCATTATCAAGTTCGTGTAAATAACCTATTTCCCGTGTCGGAGCTATTTCACACTCTCGGTATTGATTGGCGGCTCTTGGGAGCACAAGTGCTCAACTTT
>MHSZ01000008.1:0-4476 GCA_001824745.1 Candidatus Terrybacteria bacterium RIFCSPLOWO2_01_FULL_58_14
CCCCGGCGAACGCCGGGGGGGCCTTCCGTTTCTGGCGTTGCATCAGAAAATATTGATGATGCCGAGGACGCCGAAGAGGACAATGAGGCTGCTCACCAGATTCCCTGCGGCGATGAGGAGGATGGCGTGTCGGAGAGGTACGCCGAAAATGAACGCGACAAGCATGCCGGTCCACACGCCGCTGAAGGGTTGCGGCATCGCGATGAGCCCGACGAGAGCGAGATCGTACGCGCCCCCAAAGCGCGATGCATGACGGATGCGCGTGCGCTCCAGTAGCAGTGTAAAGAGGCGTGCGCGCCTGGCGACGGTTTCTCCGAAGCGGTAGAGAAGCGGTGTGACGATGAGAAGCGCTGCCGTGCTGCCCGCAAATGCGAGGAGGAGGATCGCGGGCGCTGAAAGGTTCGTCGTGAGGATTCCGAAAGGAATAGCAGCGCTTGTCTCTGCTGCCGGAAGCATGCTGAGGAAGAAAATTCGGATTGCGCCAATGGCGTCGGGGCTCATAGGGGTTGCTCCTTTCCTCCTTGTTGTATCGCACAGGTCGCACTGCTACAATCGAACCGCTCGTACTCGGATATCCCCCGATTCTCAATCCCCATCCCCAATCCTCTATTCTCCATCCTCGCTTCTCACGTATGGCCTTGGTTCTCTACCGCAAATACCGTCCGAAGAGCTTTGAGGAGCTCGTAGGCCAGGAGCACGTGGTGGGGACGTTGCGTAATGCTTTGCGCTTGGGACGCATCGGGCACGCGTATCTATTCGTGGGTCCGCGCGGAACCGGGAAAACCACCGTAGCTCGGCTTTTGGCGAAGAGCGTGAACTGTGAGCGGGGAGCGGCGGATGGCGATGCGTGCAACGCGTGCATTCAGTGTCAGGCGTTTCTTGCGAGCAATCACCCGGATCTTGTGGAGGTGGATGCCGCGTCGAATCGCGGCGTGGATGAGATTCGCCAGCTGCGCGAAGGCGCGCGCGTGACGCCCCTGCAAGCACAGCGCAAGGTGTATGTGATCGACGAGGCGCATATGCTGACGCAGCCGGCGGTGAATGCGCTTTTGAAAATCCTGGAAGAGCCGCCCCAGCACGTTATCTTCGTGCTTGCGACTACCGATGTCGAGAAGCTCCCGGTGACGATCCTCTCGCGCTGCCAGCGTTTCGATTTCCGGCTCCTCACGATCCCCGAGATCACAGGACGTTTGCAATCCCTTGCCGCTGCCGAGCATGCGGCCATTGATGCCGATGCGATCGATCTTTTAGCACAGGCAGCAGACGGTTCGGTGCGGGACGGCGAGAGTTTGCTGGAGCAGGTGCTCGCGTTTCTCGGCGAGCGCGCCACGCGCGATGAGGTCACGAGATTATTGGGTATCCCGGATCCGCTGGTCGTGCGGGAGATCGCGGATGCGCTGTTCTCCGGCGATGCGGCGCGGGCGCTGGAAGGGGTCGCGTCGGTCATGGAGCGGGGAGGAGACGCGACTGTTTTAGCAACACGTCTTGCGTCGTACCTCCGGGACGTGTTGCTGCTGAACGCCGATCCGAACCTCGGAGAGATTATCGAACGGCGTTCGGGAGCCGCGCACATCCAGGGGGCGCTTGCGCATGCGCAAGAAGCGGATCAAAGGTTCCTTCTTAAGGCAGTTCCGAAGTTCATTGATGCGGTGGAGTTGACGAAACGATCGCCGATCCCGCAGTTGCCGATTGAGCTTGCGATCGTGGAGATGACCGCTTCGCAATCCGAAATAAGCCAGGCGGCACAGGCATGAAACCGTGGGTTGTTCCGATTCTCGTTGCGGTGGTGCTGTGGGGGATTGCCGCGTTCTTAAGGAAGAAGGCCGTATTGTTCCTGCCTCCGCAAAGTGCGGTGACTTTTGAGGTGCTGGGTGCTTCAGCGGTGATCCTGTTGTTGTTTGCGCTCAGCGGCGGGCATCTGGTGAAAGATCCCCGCGGGGTGCTTTTCGCCGTCTTCACGGGGATCTTCGCCGTCGCCGGCACGCTCTTTATGTTCTATGCGCTGAAAAATGGGCCGGTATCCATCGTGACGTCGTTTTCCGCGGTAGCGGTGGTGATTACCGTCATTCTGGGCGTGCTGCTGCTTCACGAGAAACTGTTGCTACACCAGGTTGCGGGAATCGCCCTCGGCATTGTCGCTGCCATCCTCTTGAGCTTATAGTTGTCTGGAGTTTAGAGATTCGAGATTAGAATTTAGAGATTATTTTTTGGGGGATCGTCTAATGGTAGGACAGCGGCCTTTGAAGCCGTGAATCCAGGTTCGAATCCTGGTCCCCCAGTACGAATTTTTCCCAAGAGCGAAGCGATTGGATGAAAAATCCAGTATCCCGAGCGAGCCGCAGCGACGAGGGGCTACCATTTGAGATAGATAAGAGAAATCCGCCTCTATACAGAGGCGGATTCGAATGGATAGGCCTGGTCGAAGCCGCATGGCTTGCACCGAAACCACTTTGTTTTTTTGTCGCAGCGTTTCTCAAGGCCGCAGCCGGGGCAGGGCTCGAGCCAGGTATCGGTTCCCGGATTTCTGACTGCCTGTGCGGGGGGGCGTGTGGCGGATTGGCTTGTTGCCTTTCTCCGTTCTTCGAAATGCCGCCGTATTGCCTCTTGGGAGGGGACGAGGTCTTTCCCGTCGGCATGGTCTTTGAGAACGTCCTCGTGGACCTGCAGGCGAATTCGCCGGCGGAGATTTTCGGGAAATACCCCGTCAATTCTGCGCCGCAATAGCTCTTCTGCATCCGCTTTTTCCCGCATAGCGGCTGCGGTCACGTCGCAGAGGGCAAGCCGAAGAGAAAACGCGAACGAAGGATCAGTGAAGAGCGACTCTTCGCGGATGCAGGCAAAGAGGGCGGCAATGGTCCTTGCTGGGTCGGGAAGAGGAACGTGCAGGGTTCGCAGGGTTTCGAGCCAATGCTCTCTTCCGTTTTCCACCAGCGCCCCCAGATAGTGAAGCGCCTCTTGCTCGCCTATGCGCTCGTATTGCGTTCCGAAAAGTCCTCCCGCGCGTCCTATGGCTTCGTGGAAAAGGCGATCCAGTGGGTCAGTCCCCGGGTTCGACACGCACCCTCCTTTTTCAAGGTCAAAGCGAACTCTAAGCTCCCGTGTATTATATTTGAGTATAGCTAGAACAATAAGTCAAGTATCGGGAACAAGGAAAAATAAGAGGCAAGCCGTATCCGGGGGTGGAAATTTCAGTATCCCGGACGAAGTGAGGGGCTACCAATGAGACGGGTTCAGACGGGGCGGCGAGTATTGACAAAATGATGAAAAGTGCTATACTTGTTCTAATCGGCTAGCACCTTATCAGAAAGAGAGGCAGACGTGCACAAGAACCGGGTCATTCTGGCGATCATCGGCGTTTCGGCAGCGGTCGTGACGCTCGCTATCGCCCAGGCAGCGGCTCCGCTGATGCTCATCGGCGCCGTGATGATGCTCTTGGCGATGGGATTCTTCCCCGGGACGCTCACGGGCATGAGTCGAGGCCACCGGCCGATGGCGCTCGTGGGAGTGCCGCTATGGGTTGCGGCGATCGCGATCTTCTCCTTGGGCTTTGCCATCGGCCACGGCTTCGCAGTACCCTTCGCGGTCTGAACGCCGGCAGCAAAAGACGTCGCGCTCCCAAACGGGAGCGCGATTTCGTTCTGTAGCGGAAAATCCGTATGCTATGCTGGGCATGGATATGAAATGGGTTGCAATAAGCGGGAGTTGGCGGAAAACCACGGATGAAATCGAAAGAGCCGTGCGGGACGCAGTTCATGAAATTATGTTTCGTGGAGATGGCATTGTGACCGGTGGCGCGTTGGGAGTGGACGCGATCGCATTGGACGAAGCATTGCGACAGAATATCTTAGCGGATCGTATTAAAGTTTTTCTCCCTACGACGTTAGAGCAGTACGCAGTCCATTTCCGAAAACACGCTGAAGTCGGGACCATTACGCAACAGCAGGCCGAGGATTTGATTCAACAGCTTACGCACTTGAAGGAGAAAAATCGCCGCGCCCTAATCGAGGATCCAGACACGGGTTTTTCTGAAGAAAACAAGAAGGAAAAATATTACGGTAGGAATGCTCATATCATTGCGGCGGCAGATGAGCTGTTTGCATTCCAGGTGAAAAGTGAGGCAAGCGACGGTTTGGGAACCCTGGATGCGGTTGAGAAAGCAAAAACCAAGGGGATTCCTGTGACAACGCGCAGCTGGGATTTAAGGCGCTGAAGAGATTCTCGCCTTCCGTTTTTCGCGTATATCCCACATGTACGATAACCCGAACCCGCCTTCACGCGATGAGATCAAAATCGGTCGAGGGGTGTGGGTTATCGAAAAGGAGCACTACGGCACGGAGAACTATAAGCAGGGGATTGTGCAGCAGATTCTCACGTCGAAACAAAACCATCCGCGCGGCATTAAGGTGCGCCTGACAGACGGATCGGTGGGGAGGGTCCAGTGGCTCATGTCCTGACGAGTATCGGCAAAGATTTTAT
>MHSZ01000008.1:4487-9059 GCA_001824745.1 Candidatus Terrybacteria bacterium RIFCSPLOWO2_01_FULL_58_14
CCGAAATACATTGCCCGTCGTGCCATACGGCCGCTTCTGCATCTGCGAACTTCTGTTCGCAGTGCGGGAAGAAGTTCAAGGCGCCTCCGCTTTCCACATCGCTGACGAAACAACTCCTTGTGTATTTTGTGAGTTTTTTCCTGGCTCCGTTTGGGCTCATTTACGCTTTTGGGTATCTTCGACAATCGCACACAAAAGGACGGATCATAGGCCTTGCCGCGATCCTCTTAACAATTCTTGGGATTACTGCGGTAATCCTGACTGCCAAGACGTTCATGGATTCGTTGTACGGATCTTTCGATGCGCTTATTTTTTGAGCATATAAAAACCAACCGCCGTGAAGGCGGGTGGTTTTTACCAAAAACGATTTCTTCACTCGCTTTCCACTTCGGCGAGATTGATATTGAGGCGTTCGTACACCTCGGCGGTTAACTTCCTGAATAGCTCTCGCTTTTTCCAGAACGAGTTATTCTCGGATGTCTCGTTGTTTTGAATCCGCCGCAAATCATTCACGGTCATATATCGGTCGTGTCCCAAATCCCCGCGTGATTGGCCGGCAGAATCCCGGACGCCTTGGTAAATCTGTTTGAGATACCCGTATTTCACCGGAAGCTTCGCGTCTTTATTGATGTCGATGCGATGGGTAAGACCCGCGGAGAGTGCTGAGTTCAGCTCGATGCATTTGATGAAATCATGGATTGCAACAAAGAAAGCAAAGCTTGCCGGCGTGCGCAGCACCTTTCGGCATTTTTTTTCCAAGTCAGCTTTTGGTTTTTTCTGTAGCGGCATGGAAGTGCATCTATTCTGGCATAGTTTTGAGGAAAGAACAATACGGAACCTCCATTGCCGGGGTTGTACGAAAGGGGGCCGCCAAGACCTTTGACTATTTCCCAGGAACCCTGTATCGTTGCGGAGTAAGTTCTCGTTCCCTTCCCTACACGCTGCGGTGCATGAAATCCGTGGCGGGGCGGGATATGGAGATGAGATGCGTCGACTTGCTGCCCAATAAGAGAAAACTTTATGGCAAAAAAACTCTACGTCGGAGGTTTGTCGTACAACACCGTTGAGGCCACGCTGAAGGAGTTATTCGCGGAGGCCGGGACGGTGGAATCGGCGACCGTGATCACCGACAGAATGTCTGGACGATCCAAGGGATTTGGATTCGTGGAGATGTCTTCTGATGAGGAAGCGCAAAAAGCAATCCAGATGTTCAACGGAAAAGAACTGGACGGACGGACCATCACCGTCAACGAGGCACGTCCACGAGAATCCTCGTTTTGAGCCGCTGAGCGGTCTGGGGGGCGGAAGATGCTTGATCAGAGGGAGCCCCCCTCAGCTCATCGGTTCTATGGATGAAAAAGCTCCTCAGCGGAGCTTTTTCATTTTGGCGAGCGGGAACGGCGGGAAACTGTTAGAATGCGAAATGATGAAAACTATTCGGCAGTCGGTATCCTTTCGCGCCGCAATTAGAGTTCCCTGTACTAATCGCGTATGACAAGATTCCGTCTCGGCATTATTCTTGCGTTGCTCGTAGCCCTCGGAGGAGGGTTGGCGTTTCGATTTCTCTCCCGTGAGCCAGAATCTCCCTATGAGCTTGTTTCCGTCCAACAGGGCACGTTGGTTGAACGAGTGCTCGCAACGGGCTCCGTGAAGAAAGCTGACGAGGTGGCTCTCGCCTTTGTCGCAAGCGGCCGCATCAGCGCCGTTGCGGTGAAGGCCGGCGATCATGTGGATGCCGGCAGAGAGCTTGCGCGTCTTGAAACCGCATCGCTCTCAGCGCAGGTTCGTAACGCCGAAGCCGCATTCGCTACAGTGCAGGCCAATCTCGCGAAGATCGAGGCGGGGGCATCGGCGCAAGACATCGCCGTAGCGCAGGCAAGCGTACAATCCGCGGAAACTGCGCTGCAGAACGCGAAGGATGCGGCGGCAAAAGCGCTTGAAAAAGAGTACCTCGATGCGTTCAATACCGTCCAGGGCACACGAGCAACTGCGGATTCGGCGATCCAGACGCTCGATGCGTATTTCATGCCCTGCGGGACCAGCCAGTGCTGGGAGTCGTGGGGAAGTTTTTATACCTCGCTTGAAGCGGTTCGCTCTGCCGAGTCGCAGAAGCCGCCCGCTGATGCGGCGCGGGACCGTATTCGCGCGACGGTTGAAGGAGTGCCGAGCGCCGCTGCCTTTACTTCCGTCGACGCGGCATTGACGTCTCTGAAGAGCGATCTTGCGATCGTGCGCACAGGAGCGCAGGCCACCTATGACGCTCTCCAAGCGGCTGCGGACAAGACGGCGGTACTCGCGGTGATCACTGATCTTGATGCGAAACTCGCGGCTATCCGAAACGATGAGCAGACCGTCGTCTCGGTGCGGTCTTCCAACGATGCGAGTACCCTGAGTGCTGAAGCGGCGCTTGCAACGGCGCAGGCCCAGCTTGCCCTAAAGCAAGCAGTGGCGCGCGATGTCGATCTTAACCCATTGCGTGCGCAGGTGGCCCAGGCACAGGCGACGCTTGAAACAGCGCGAGTTGCATTCGACAACGCCATCCTTCGAGCGCCGGTTTCGGGAACGATCACGAAAGTGAATATCCGAAAAGGTGAAGTGGCAAGCGTGTCGCCGCCCGCCCTCGTCCTTTTGCCAGACGCGCCTTTTACGCTCGAAGCGAAGGTTCCAGAAGCCGACATCGCGCGCATCTCCATCGGCGATTCGCTTGCGCTGACGCTCGACGCCATCCCAGACATCGAATTTCATGGAACAATCATCCATATCGATCCTGCGCAAGAAGAGGTTGGCGGAGTGATTACCTATCGTATCACCGCGAGTATGGATGACAGCGATGATCGCGTACGGCAAGGCATGACCGCAAATCTCGATATCGAAACCGAGCGGCGGGAGAACGCGTTGTTCGTTCCTCAGCGGGCCGTAATGGAAGAGAACGGAAAGCGGTACGTTCGCATTCTTCGCTCCGGCGCGCCGGAGCGCATGCAGGTTACGGTTGGCATTCGCTCCGCGGACGGGATGCTGGAGATTGTCTCCGGCCTCCGGGAGGGGGAGGAAATCATCAGTTTCGTTAGGGAACGCGAATGAGGGGTTCGTATGCTGATTGAGGTGGAACTTCTCGCCAAGGTGTACGGGGAAGGGGCTAGCGCAACGCACGCCCTACGGGGCGTTTCGTTTGCGATCGAAAAGGGAGAGTTCGTGGCGATTACGGGGCCTTCCGGATCCGGTAAGTCCACGCTGCTGCACATCTTGAGTTTTTTGGATCGTCCCAGCAGCGGCGTGTATCGTTTTGAAGGGCAAGCCATGGATGATCTTACTGACCAAGGGCTTGCCAAGATCCGCAACGCCAGGATGGGTTTCGTGTTCCAGTCATTCAATCTTCTTGCGCGCGCAACGGTTTTGGAAAACGTCACGCTGCCTATGATGTATGCCGGTGTGGGTCAAAAGGAGCGTGAGCGTCACGCGCGGGAGGTCATTGACCGGGTAGATCTCTCTCATCGTCTGGGCCACCTCTCCCAACAGCTTTCCGGAGGAGAAAAGCAACGAGTGGCGATCGCGCGGGCCATCGCAAACGAGCCCTCGGTGATTTTCGCCGATGAGCCCACCGGAAATCTTGACTCCGTTTCCGGACATCAAATCTTGCGCATCCTGGAGGATCTCCATGAGCGAGGTCACACAATCATCCTCATTACGCATGAAACCTATACGGCGGATTATGCCCAGCGTATTATTGCGCTCCGCGACGGACGCATAGAGTCCGATCACCGAGTTGCGAAGCGGCATTCCACGCGCGATCGCCATTTTGTGAAATAATATGCGTACGGCCGACGTGGTGCGCACTGCCTTTTCCAGCTTGAACGCGAATCGTTCGCGTTCGGCTTTGACGATTCTCGGCATCGTCGTCGGCATTGCGTCCATGATACTCGTCGTGGCGGCGGGCGAGGGGGCGCGCGAGCTGATTTTAGGCCAGCTGCAGGGGTTCGGATCCCGGACCCTTTTCATCGAACCCGGCCGCGAGCCGACCGGGCCCTCGAGTTTCGTGGAAATTTTCACCGACTCGCTGAAAGAGCAAGATGTGCGTGCGCTTACGATGCGCGGGAATGTGCCGGGCATTACGGATGTGGCACCGGTAGTGATCGGCTCCTACGCGGTGAGTTGGCGGAATGAGAGCGTTCGCACGAGCGTTATCGGCGCGACGGACATTTTCGCCGAGATTCTCGACGTCGATCCCGACCAGGGTGTTTTTTTCGACGACGAAGAGATCAAGCAGCGCTCGCCGGTTGCCATTCTCGGCTCTGAGGTGCGGCGGAAGCTCTTTGGCGAAACTGATGCAGTCGGCCAGATTGCTCGGATCAAAAACGTGAACTTTCGCGTGGTGGGGACGATGCCTCAGCGCGGCAACATCAGCTTCTTTGACGTCGATAACTTGGTACTTGTGCCATACACGACTGCTCAGCAATACCTGACTGGCACGGATTACCTCCAGACCATCCTGGTGCGAGTGGAGAGCGAGGATATCATCCCGCGCGTGAAAGAGGATATCATGGGCATCCTTCGGGCGAATCACGGTATCACCGA
>MHSZ01000009.1:0-4506 GCA_001824745.1 Candidatus Terrybacteria bacterium RIFCSPLOWO2_01_FULL_58_14
TCGCGCAAAGCGGGGCTTCTCCGTAAGAGTCCGCCGTACTGCGGGCGCATGTTGCGAAGTCGTCTTTTGCGTGATACGGTTGGCTCGATGGCGCAGGTAAAAAAAGAACACGTTGCTCTTCCCGGAGATTTTGAAACGCTGGAGAGGAAGGTAGAAGATCTTCTCGGTCGGATCCGCAGGACGACCGAGCGTCTTTGACACGAAGACCGGAGAAACCCGCATCCGACAGTTGGAGGCAATCAGTGCAACGCCGGATTTCTGGAAAGATCCTCTCGAGGCAGCGCGGATGGAGCAGGAGCTTGCAGCGTTGAAGCAGGAAGTTGCCCAGTGGAGGGATTTAGAGAGGGCGCTTCTCGATGAGCGGGAGCAGCTCGGGACGATTGAAGCGCTTGCCCGCGAGGCGGGGAACGAAGAATCGCCGGACCTGCAGGCGCTCATTTCCGAGAGCGCGGAACGGACGCAGGCACTCGATGAGCGGCTGCGCGCCGTCGAACTCACGGCCTTCCTCCGCGGTCCTTACGATGAGTTCCCCGCGATCTTGACCGTTTCGGCGGGAGCCGGCGGCCGCGATGCCGCCGATTGGGCTTCTCTTCTTTTCCGGATGTACCAACGCTATGGCGAACGGCAGGGATGGGGCGTGGTGCTGCTCTCAGAGCATCGAGATCCCGAAGGGGGAGTGAAGTCGGCGACGCTGGAAGCGCGGGGTGTAAAGGCCTATGGATGGTTGCGACGCGAGACGGGTGTCCACCGGCTCGTGCGCGTTTCACCATTCGATGCCTCGAAGCGCCGACACACGTCGTTTGCTTCGGTGGAGGTGATGCCAGTGTTGCCGCAGGCGACGCTTCGCGAAATCGAGTTGAAGCCGGAAGAACTGAAGCTGGAAACGGCGCGTTCGTCGGGACCAGGAGGCCAGAACGTGAATCGTCGGGAGACCGCAGTACGGTTGACACACCTTCCCAGCGGCATCACCGCGGAATGCCAAACGGAGCGCACGCAGGGCGCGAACCGCGAGCGCGCAACGGCGATGTTGAAAGCGAAACTTTTGACGCTCCGGCTCCAGCAACACCATGAGGAGGTAGCGCGGGAGCGGGGCGAACGCGCCGACGCGGCTTGGGGGAACCAGATTCGTTCCTATGTGCTCCACCCCTATAAACTAGTGAAAGATCATCGTACCGGAACGGAACACCATAACCCGGAAGCGGTGCTCGACGGCGACCTTCAGTCCTTTATCGAATCCGAGCTCACGTTATGATTATTTTCGATCGCATCACAAAGCGATACGGCGCCGATATTGTCGCCCTCGCCGATGTCTCTTTCAAAATCGAGCGCGGCGAGTTTCTTTCGCTTGTGGGCAAGTCCGGCGCGGGGAAGTCCACCCTCCTTAAGCTTCTCATCGGCGAGGAGCACCCGACGGAAGGGAAAGTCCTGTTTCGAGAGACGGATGTGGCAGCACTCAAGCCCCACGAACTCCCGTCGCACCGGCGCCGCATCGGCGCGGTGTTTCAGGACTTCCGGCTGCTTACTGCTCGGACGGTCGCCGAGAACGTCGCCTTCGCCATGGAGGTCGTGGGGAAGCGGGGACGCGAAATCCGCGAGGTGGTGCCCCAAGCGCTCAAGCTCGTGGGGCTCGCAGGACACGCGCAGCGCTTCCCTCGCGAGCTCTCCGGCGGGGAAAAACAGCGCGTCGCAATCGCGCGGGCGCTCGTCCATGACCCCGATTGCATCATCGCCGATGAGCCAACCGGCAATCTCGACCCCGTGACTTCTTGGGAGATCGTGCGGCTTCTCGCCCGCATCAATGAACTCGCAGGGACGGCGGTGGTGCTTGCCACGCATGATAAGGATATCGTGAACGCGCTTCGGAAACGCGTCGTGGTGCTCGAAAGCGGTCGCCTCTTGCGCGACGATTCCGAGGGGCGCTATGCTCTCTAACGAAGGCATTCCAGATTCTAGATTCCTCCATGGTAACCCTCGTACGCATCATACACACCGGCGTGGTGAGTTTCGGGAGAAACATCTGGTTGTCGTCCGCGACGACCGCCGTGTTGTCGCTGTCGCTTTCCGTTGCGATGGGCATCCTGCTCTTTTCGGTCGTGGTGCAGGGAGTGGTGACCGAACTCGAATCGAAAGTCGATATCTCGGTTTACTTTCGGGCCGATGCTTCGGATGAGAAGATTGCGGAGGTGCGCGATGACGTGGAGCGTTTCCCCGAAGTCGTGGAGACCCGCTATACCTCGCGCGATGAGGCATTGAACAGTTTCCGCGAGCGGCACGCGGATAATGAGGTGATCCAGCAGGCGTTGAGCGAGCTGGACGAAAATCCGCTTGAAGCGAGCTTGGCGATTCGAGCGGTGGATGCTTCGGCCTACGCCGCGATCGCCTCCTTCCTCGAGGGCCGCTTTTCGGATGTGGTCTCGAAGGTGAACTATCGCGAGAACTCCACGATTATCGGTAGGATCTTTTCCGTCACGAACGCGATTCGGAGCGGCGGCCTGATACTGGGGATCGCGCTGTTTCTCGTGGCTGGCCTTATCGCTTTCAATACGATTCGCCTCGCGATTTTCAGCTCGCGCGAGGAGATCGCCGTGATGCGGCTCGTGGGCGCGTCGAACTGGTTCATCCGAGGCCCGTTCGTCGTGGAGGGGGCGCTGAACGGCATCATCGCCGCAGTGGTGACCTTCGCGCTCTTTTTCGGTATCGCGCTGCTCGTGCGCGAACCCGTGGCGCGTTTCCTTCCCGGCGTGGATCTCTTTCTCTACTATCGCGCGCACTGGGCAGAGCTGCTGGGATTCTCAGCAATCCTCGGGGTCGCCACGAGTATTGCTTCGTCGGCAGTTGCCATTCGCCGCTACCTGCGCACGTGACCAAAAACCTACGACCTACAACTCACCCCTCGACACGGCTCGGGGCAAGCATAGTTGTTTTTCTACTCCGCGCATTGCAGACCGGCCAGCTTGCATAGCTTGTGGTGAGCGAAGTCGAACCACAACCCGCGACTCGTTGTGGTCGTAGGTCGTTTGTCGTAGGTTGTGAATAGTCATTGCGGGATCGTCTAATGGTAGGACGCCTGGCTCTGAACCAGGAAATTGGGGTTCGAATCCCTGTCCCGCAGCACCAAAATTTCCCACGCGAAGCGTGGCTGAAATTTTGAGTGTCCCGAGGAACGTCAGTGACGAGGGATAACAAAGGACGGCGATTGGCTGAAAAATTCAGTATTCCGAGCCGCAGCGAGGGACTTCCTTATGTGGTACGTCTATATTCTCGAATGCAACGACGGGAGTTTCTATACGGGCATTACCGACGATATTCCGCGACGATTTCTCGAACACAAAGCCGGACAAGGGGGAAAATATACGCGATCAAAAGGTGGTGCCAAGCGCATACTCTACACCGAACAATTTCCCACACGATCAGGAGCACTCAAACGCGAAGCGCAGATTAAGAGTTGGAAACGAGGAAAGAAACTTGCCCTAGTCAAGCGATAAAACCAGCCCCGAGGGCGATTGAAGGGTCTCAAATAATACCCATGCGGGAAGGATATCGACCATTTCTTATCGTGGGAGCCGCCGTTGTGGTGGCGGCGTATATTGTTTTTGGGTCTTCGGCAGGGCAGAACGCGAATCATAAAGAAACCCCTGAGGCCCTTGCCGCGAGATTTGAGCGGTTGAGCCAAAGCGGCAACTCCACGTGTTCGGCATCGTTTCGACAATCCGTTGCATCTGGCGATGCCGGAGAGCGCCTTCAAGGTTCCTGTTGCAGCCCAATGGATCTCCATCGTTACACCGAACAGGTGGAGGGTCTCCAACAATACGCGAGTATTCCGGAGATCCCCCCGGACCCCTACGACATCGATGCGGAGCTTGCCCAACAGCTCACCGCCTCCTATGACGCGCAGCTTACGCCAGAGCAGCAGTTGGCTTACGATTACGCGATGGCAAACTCGAACGAAAAAGGTCCCTGCTGCTGTAAATGTTGGCGTTGGTATGTCTACGGCGGTCTCGGCAAGCTCTTGATTCAGAAATACGGCTTCACCGGCGAGCAGGTGACAGAAGTGTGGAATCTTTCCGATGGCTGTGGCGGTGCGGGCGATCACGCCGGCCACGAAGCCCCCGACGCCGCAAAAGAAACATTTTGAGAGGATACGCTATTGACGAAGGCCCCATCGGGCGTAAGTTGGGAGTAGGGCCAAGAGGCGCTGAGGATACATGGAAAGCAACAAAACAAAATACCTTTGGGGGATCCTGCGATTAGCGCTCGGATGGGTTTTCTTCTGGGCGTTCATCGATAAGGTCTTTGGTCTTGGCTTCACGACGTGTCGTGACGTGAAAACCGCCGTTGTCGATGTCATGTGCAAAAGCGCGTGGCTTGAGGGCGGATCGCCGACGCTTGGTTTTCTCAAGTTCGCTACGAAAGGTCCATTCGCGGAGTTCTACCAGTTTTTTGCTGGTGCAGCGTGGCTCGACTGGCTATTTATGATCTCGCTTCTGGGCATCGGCACGGCACTTC
>MHSZ01000009.1:4512-5550 GCA_001824745.1 Candidatus Terrybacteria bacterium RIFCSPLOWO2_01_FULL_58_14
GCATCTTCGTTCGACCCGCGGCAATCGCCGGCGCCATCTGGTACTTCCTCATGTACACGGCGGGCTTCATTCCTCCGGAACACAACCCTTTCTTGGATGAGCATCTGCTCAACGCCGTATTACTTCTCGCGCTCGCAGGCACGCATGCCGGGCGATGGCTCGGACTTGGACGGTGGTGGGCAGATACTTCGTTCGTGAAGCGCTATCCGATTCTTGAATAAGCGTATGTTCCCGGGCTTGCAACCGGAGATATGACACGGTTTGTCACACTCAATCTTGTTGTCGGATTCACGCTCGTGGCGTTGTTTGGCATGGGATCTATGGCGATGGGCTGCGGCGACACCGTGCTCCATTCGGCGCTGGGGATGAAAAGCTGCCCCGACGCGCGCGTCGCCCTCACGCATCATATCGATGCTTTTGTTGCGGCTTTCACTGCACTCGGTGTTGCCATTACGTTGCTGCTCGTTTTTCCCACGAGCCCCATTAGGGCCGTAGCAACGACGGGGCCTCCGCGTGCCGCCTTGCGGAGATATATGGAATCCCAACGCGATTCCATCACCCCGCATCTCCCGCACCAGCTTTTTCGCCGAGGGATACTCCATCGAAAAGACGCTCCAGCGATACGCCGCTAGTCGCGTTCTCCTCTTACTGATACCGATCGGTTCGGTCGGTTATCCGTGGGAGCGCCACGCGGCTTTTTCGTGTAGGAATTCTGCTAAAATCTTAATTTATGACACATTGTCATCCGCAACATACATCACAGCAAAAACAGCAAAAGAAGAAAAATTCCGTTCAGACATCGTCGTCTAAGGCGCCCATGGTCATTTCCGTCGCCCTCCTTGTTGGTGCCGGCTTCGCACTGTTCGCGTTTGGGGCCGCGCGTCCGGATACCTCTGCGGGAGATACTCCAGCATCCGGTCAACCCGTCGTGGCCGTCGAACCTCTCAAGATTGACCTGGGGACGGTCGCGATGTCTTCCGGGGTGGCAGAGAGAACGTTTGCGGTGAAGAACACCGGGGACGGGTCGCTGCGCGTGAC
>MHSZ01000009.1:5595-8409 GCA_001824745.1 Candidatus Terrybacteria bacterium RIFCSPLOWO2_01_FULL_58_14
TGGGAGCGAGAAGAGTGCGGTATTCGGCATGGCGGGAGGGGGCGGTGGTCACGGCGGATCGGGAGCCGCTCCGCGGAGCTGGGCAATGGAAGTGCCGGCAGGCGGTGAAGGCACGCTTCATGTCTTCTACGATCCGAACGCTCACGGACCCGCCGGCGTTGGTCCGTTCGAGCGGGTCGTCCTGTTCAACACGGACGATCCGGCGCAGGAGAGGGTTGAGGTGAGCATTCGCGGCGTTGTGGTTCCGTAACGGTATGTTTTTGAGCGCATCCCTTCTCACCGCATTCATCGCAGGGATGTTCGCCTTGTTCGCGCCCTGTTGCATCGGGTTCTTGCTTCCCTCGTATCTGGGCACGATCTTCAAGGAGCGGACCAGGGTGCTGGCGCTTACCGGCGTTTTCGCGCTCGGCATCTTTGCGGTGTTTCTGCCCATCGGGCTTGGGGTCGGCGCGATCGGATCCCTCTTCACGAGGTTCCATGATGCGTTCTTTTACCTCGGCAGCGCAATGCTGATTATTCTTGGAGCACTGCTGATGTACGGGAAGACGCCGATGTTCCACCTGAACCTTCCGAATCGCGCGGGGAGGAACCTCACCGTCGGCACCGTCTTCACACTCGGCGTTTTTTCCGGAATCGGCTCCGCGTGCTGCGCGCCGGTGTTTGCCGGCGTGGTGACCCTCTCCGCGTTGGCAGGCAGCGCTGCCGGTGGCGCCATCATGGCCGGGGCGTACGTGCTCGGGATGGTCGCGCCTCTCCTCGTGCTCGCATGGACGATTGATCGTACGAAGATGCTCCAGCGTTTCACTTCGTTGCAGCGCTCCGTGCCGTGGAGAGTCGGATTCTTGCGTGGCGAAACGCTTCTCGCGCACCTCATCGCAGGCGCCATCTTCATTACGGCGGGTGTCCTCACCGCCTGGTTGACGGTCACGGGTCGCGTGATGAGCGCGGTGACATGGCGGGACGCAGTGCAGATCGGATGGGCAACGAAGCTCGCCGAAACGGTGCCGTGGCTGGGCAACGTGCCGGACATCATCTGGTTGGCCGCTTTTGCGCTGATCGTCGTCGCATTGGCGCTTGCGATTCGGCGATCGAACCGCACGCAGGAAAGGTAATTACGCTTGATCTCATATGGAACAAACCACATCACATCACGATATTCCCGAGGAGCCGACGTCTCTTCCGCACCACGAGGCGTTTCAAGAGGAAGGATCCCGGGCGGCGCCCCCTCTTTTTGCCGATGCGAAGCTCGCCTTCGCGATTCTCGTAAGCGCCGCTTTCATCGCGTGGCTTATCGGCTCCGGCAGTTTCCGGGCGGATTCATCCGAAACGTCCGGCGGCGTGTTTAAGCAGGGCGAAGCGGCAGTACAGCAACAAGATTCCGAACTCGAAGCCGCGGTTTTCCCTGCCGGAGGTATCCGTACCTCCGCACAATGGGGCAGTGCCGTGCCTCAACTTGTGGAGCGCGGCGTCATCGACCGGACGAAGTTTGACGCACTCTTTGAGCGCGGCGGGGATCCGTTGGCGTCCGAAGAGATCGCAATCCTTGAGCAGCCGCAGCCGGACCGAGCGATCGTCTTCACGTCCGAGAACGATCGTTTCACCGTAAACGTGCTTTGGGCGCTTGGCTTGGCGCAACAGAGCGACGCACTCGACAACGGCCCGATGCGAACATCGGGGACGCCAACCGGGCAGTTTGCCTCGACAGGCGGCTGGACACTGGGGAAAAGCGAAGATTCCGAGGAATACTACAGCAAATGGAATCTCCTCGGATTGACGGCAGACGATCAGGTGCGCGTGACGCGTATCGCAGAGACGATCTATCGGCCCTGCTGCGGCAACTCGACCGCATTCCCGGACTGCAATCACGGAATGGCCATGCTGGGCTTGATTGAGTTGATGGTGAGCCAGGGCGCTTCCGATGAAGAGGTCTACACAGCAGCCAAGGCGGCGAATACCTACTGGTTTCCCGATAGCATGATGGAGATCGCGATGTATTTTTCGGAATTACAGGATACGTCCTGGGACTCCGTCGACGCGAAAATCGTCGTCAGCCAAGAGTACGCAAGCGCGCAAGGCGCGCGCAAAGTGAAGCTGGCGCTGCAAGAAGCTCAACTCGTTCCGCAGCCAACGCAAGGAGGCGGGTCGTGCGGGGCATAGGGGGCGGGACGCTCAATCCGCTAGCTTCGGCTATGGCCTGAGGGGGGATTGGCGAAAGGAGGTGTATGTACATGAAATTACAAGAAAAATCATTGGCATTGGCGGCAGCCGTAACGATGACCATCGCCTATGTGGTATGCACGGTTTTCGTTGCGCTCTTCCCAAAACTTGCGGCGGCGATTCTGGGCTGGATGGTACATCTCGTGGACATCAACGCAGATGTGAGCATCACGTTCGGAAGCTTCATTGGCGGCCTGCTTCCGCTTGTGCTCTATAGCTACGTTGGCGCATGGGTCTTTGCGTGGATATACAACCGCGCAGCACGATCATAAACTAGGCGAGATGACGAGAAACTCATTCATCGCAGGGGCGCTTGGCGCCACGGCTCTTTTGGCGATCTACTTCGGCGTGCTCACCGTAATCTCCGGGTGGGATTTTGCGCGCGCGCAGTTTAGCGCGTTCTGGTACTTCATCGTAGCGCTCGCCTTTGGTTTCGGCATCCAGGTAGGGCTCTACCGTGAGCTTCGAGACAGGATACGCGGCGGGGATGGCGCGAGGAATGTGCTCGTCGTGACCGGCGCGAACTCTACCGTTGCGATGATTTCCTGCTGTGCGCACTATATGGCAAATATCCTGCCGCTCCTTGGTGCCACGGGC
>MHSZ01000010.1:0-6620 GCA_001824745.1 Candidatus Terrybacteria bacterium RIFCSPLOWO2_01_FULL_58_14
CTTACCGATACCTTCGGCAGCGAGTTCTTCTTCTCGCGATTCTCGAGAGAGCAGGCGCTGGCATGGCGCGGACAGCGGCTCGATTCGGGTGATCCTGTCGAAGAAGGGGAGAAGGCGATCGCCTTCTACGAAAGGAACGGTGTCAACTCTCAAGACAAGCTCCTGCTCCCCAGCGACGGCCTCACCGCAGAGATGATGGTCGCTCTCACCGAACACTTCGCGGGGAGAGCGCGGGTCGCCCATGGCTGGGGCACCAACGCCACCAACGACGTCGGCTTCGCCCCGCTCTCGCTCATCGTGAAGGCGGTCGGAGCAGAAGGTCACGGCACGGTGAAACTCTCGAACAATCCCGCCAAGGCGATGGGCAGCGCGGAAGATATCGAGGCGGTGAAACGCGAAGTCGGCTACGCCGACCGTGCAGCACAACCGGTCGTCTACTAACAGATAAAACGAGCCCCGCAGCTATGCGGGGCTCTTTCGTCTGACAAGAAAGACGGTGTGGGAGAGCGCTTCCTTCACTTCTTCCTCCCGTCTTGCATCGCGCAGCGCGATGAGAAGCGGGGCAAAATCGATGCTATACAGCACAGCGCCGAACAGCACGATCGCGACGGCAATCACCCATTCCATATTCCTGCCTCCTACTCTCAACGAACAATGCCGATACTTTAGCACTGCCGGGAAGACGCCGTCAAAAACGGAGCTTTGCCGCGATTGGCAACCGCCTTCCGCTACCAAAAGCCTTTGTTGTCACCTTCAACCCGGGTGCCGCCTGTCTCCGCTTGAACTCGGCGCGATCGACCATCGCGAGCACGCGCTCCACCAACCCCGCATCAAAACCCTCCGAAATCAGCTCTTCAGGGCCTTTCCACTCTTCGATGTATGCGTGGAGAAGAGGATCAAGATTCTCATAGGGAGGAAGCGAATCGGTGTCTTGTTGCCCCGGGCGAAGCTCTGCCGAAGGCGCCTTGGCGAGCACGCGTTCCGGGATACGCTGCCGATCTCGGTTCAGGAATCGCGAGAGCGCGTAGACCTCCATTTTGGGAAGATCGGAGATCACGCCGAGACCCGCCGCCATATCGCCATAGAGCGTCGCATAGCCCACCGCAAGCTCCGACTTATTCCCCGTCCCCAGCACGATCCGTTTTTCTCGATTCGCAATCGCCATGAGAATCATCCCGCGGATTCTTGCCTGAAGATTCTCTTCGGTAACGGTGTAGGGATCCTGCCAGCCAATCACCGGCTCGAGGATGTCTCGGTATGCCCGGAAGGCCTTGGCGATCGGCACAATACGGAATCCGATTCCGAGATTTCTCGCAAGCGCCTCGGCATCCTCAACGCTCTCCTGAGAGGAATGCGGGGAAGGCATGGCGATGCCGAGTACACGATCCGGCCCAAGCGCTTCTGCCGCTACACAGGCGACGAGAGAGGAATCAATCCCTCCGGAAAGTCCCAGGACCGCGCCGCCAGGAAAAGCCGCGACTTTCTCAAGGTAATCGTAAAGCCCCAAGACCAACCCTTTTTTGAGATCGCCGAGTTCTCCGGTGTCTCTCGTCCACGTCTGGGGTTTCGCGTTCTCGGAATCGACGACGAGAAGATCTTCCTGAAACGCGCCTGCAGCCCCGATGCATTCACCCTTCGCGTTCACCGCAAAGCTCCGGCCGTCGAAGATAAGCTCATCATTCCCTCCCGCCTGATTCGCATAAAAAACCGGGGCGTGAAGCTTTCGCGCCATAGCACTCACGAGAGAAAAACGCATATCGCCCTTCCCCCAAAAATACGGGGAGCCATTCAATACCACGAGCGCATCAACCCTTCCCTGCTCTCCCAGCATCTCCACGGGATCCTCTTGGTAACGCCTTCTTCCGTCAGGATCTTCGATGCCATTCCAAATATCTTCGCAGATGAGGATGGCGATGCGTTTTCCTGCAACCATGATCGGCTCCTGGGGCGCGCTCCAGGATTCGAAGTAGCGGTGTTCGTCAAAGACGTCGTAGGTGGGCAGCAACGCCTTCCGCCGCACTTCAGCGACCTGCCCGTCGCGCAGTAGCGCTGCGGCGTTGAAAAGCGGCGCCCCCCGCGGCTCGCGATTCGATTCTGCAAAACCCACGACTAATGGGATTCCGGACACCTCGCGCGCCAGTGCCTCCAGCGCTTTCCGCTGGGCCGCAATAACATCTCTGCGTTCCAAAAGATCCCGGGGCGGATACCCCAGGAGCGAAAGCTCGGTCGACACGACGAGGTCCGCGCCCCGGGAGAGAGCGCGACGATACCCTTCTCGAATCTTCGCCGCGTTGCCAGCGATGTCGCCCACGAGAAAGTTCTGCTGGAGAAGCGCTATGCGCATCATTGCTAACCTACAACCCAAAGCCCGCATCCGACAACGTGCCCGACGAAAAGCTTGTCCGCGTCCCCGGGCGGTGCTTTGATACTTCAGGAAACTTCCCTATGGCCGCACAACAACTTCTCTCCGCGAATCTCGACGGCTTCCGGGCGCGCAAAGTGACGGTGGAAGTCGACCTCTCGCCGGGACTTTCGGCTTTCAAAATCGTAGGACTCCCGGATCAGGCGGTCGAAGAGGCGCGGGAACGGGTCTCGTCAGCGCTTCGCAACAGCAACGCCAAGCCCCCGGAGCACCATAATCGCCGAGTGACCATCAATCTCGCGCCAGCGGATGTGCGGAAACACGGCACTTGGTTCGATCTCCCCATAGCCCTCGCGTTCCTCCTCGCGTCGCGCCAAATCGCCCTTCACGAAACCCTTATCGGGCGCACACTCCTCGTTGTCGGCGAACTCGGTCTCGACGGTACGGTCCGTCCGGTCCACGGCGTGCTCGCCGCAGCAACGCTCGCGCGAGAGCTTCAGGCGATATTCATCGCGCCGGAAGAAAATCGCGCCGAAGCGATGTTGATCCCTGACCTCACGCTCCTTTCCGCGTCCACTCTCCCGCAGCTCATCGCAGCACTGGAAAAAGGAGAGGAGACCGTGAAAAGCAGCGGATCTCCGCCGGCCTATCCCGATGACGCCTCGGATTTTGATTTCGGCTTCATCCGGGGACAACAGCAAGCGAAACGCGCTCTTGAGATCGCAGCAGCGGGCAACCATCACATCCTTATGGTGGGACCGCCGGGCGCGGGGAAAACCCTGCTCGCGCGGGCTTTTCCCACCATCCTTCCGCCGCTCGTCGCCGAAGAAATGATCGAGGTAACGACGATCTGGTCTGTCGCGGGGCTCTTGCATGCGGAGCGGCCCCTTATTACGACACCGCCATTCCGAAGCCCGCACCACTCCGCTTCCCGTGCTGCGTTGATTGGAGGAGGATCCGGCCGCGCCTCTCCCGGCGAAGTGACCCTCGCGCACCGCGGCATGCTCTTCCTTGACGAACTTCCCGAATTTCCTCGCCACGTGCTTGAAGCGCTGCGTCAACCTATCGAAGACGGATTCGTCACGGTGAGCCGGAGCGAAGGAGCGATGACGTACCCCGCACGGTTTCTCTTGCTTGCTGCGCAAAACCCCTGTCCCTGCGGGAACGCGACCGACCCCGAACGCGAGTGCACTTGTGGCGCCGGCGAAATCCTCCGCTACCGCCGAAGGGTTTCCGGCCCGATGCTGGACCGCATCGACCTGACCGTGGAAGTGCCACGCGTACCCTTCGCCGAGCTGCGGAGCGATCAGGCCGCCGAGAGCTCGGCCGCAATACGGAACCGCATCATCCACGCGCGGGAACGGCAACGAAAGCGCTTTTCGGCACTCGCGTTTTCCACGAACGCAGCAATGCCGCCGCAAATCCTTAAAGAACACTGCCGTCTCGACGAAAGAGGAGAAGCGATGCTGAAGGCGGCTCACGAACGATTCCGGCTCTCGCCCCGGGCGCTAACGCGACTTCTCAAGGTAAGCCGCACGATTGCCGATCTCGCGGATTCCGACACCATTACGCCAGACCACATCGCCGAAGCGATCCAATACCGCGGGGCGATACAAGAAGAACTCTGATACGCCAACACCCGCTGCGGCCCGTGATTACAGAAACGAACATCCCGCGCCCTTGGGCGCGGGATCCTTTTCTCCACATCGTACTCCCGCTCAACGCCTCAGCGGATTCCGCGCTCCCTCCCCGTGCACCTCAAAGTGAAGGTGGCAACCCGTCGAGCGACCCGTCGTGCCCATGTAGCCGATGAGCTGCCCCTGGCCCACGCCCCCTGACCACGTCACGATCTGCGAAAGATGCGCGTAGCGCGTACTCGTGCCGTTGGGGTGCGCGATGTCGATCACAATGCCGTAACCGCCATTCCAACCGGATCCGTCCGCACGAGTAATCGTCCCCGAAGCTGCGGCGTAGACAGGCGTGCCGCACGAGTTGGCAATATCAACGCCATTATTGGAGTGTATGCGCCCATAGTTCCGTCCCGTGGTGGGCGCAATGTAATACCCGAGTGCTGTCTGGCTGCTGGCGAATCTTGGCGCGGTAGGAGAGACGGGCTTGGGTGCCGGCGGTTTGGGCTTCGCAAACTCCGGCGTTTCGTTCACGGGAAGCATCAACTCCGCGCCCGCAGTAAGGACTCCATCCGCAGGAAGGCCGTTGAATGCGATCACCCGTTCCCCGTCTGCCGCGTAGCGCTTCGCAATGCCCGCGAGTGTTTCACCGCTCTTCACGGTATGGAGAAATACGTGGAGCGCGTCATTCGCCGAGGGAGGAACTCTCAACTCATCACCCGGCTTGATCGCGTCGGGATCCACGATGTTGTTGGAAATGGCGACGGAAAGTAAGCTCACCCCGAAGCGGCCGGCGATGCCGGAAAGCGTATCTCCTTCCCCAACGGCGTAGGTCGCCACGCCGTGACGCGATGATCCTGGCGGCGGTACCGGAGTCCAGGGAACCGTCACGAGAACTGCATCGGGATCTTCGGAATCGAACGTCTCGCCTGCGGCGTCGCCCCCGAACGGAGGGGCGCCCTCGACGAGGAACTCCTCGAAGGGACTGTACTGATAGACAACCTCCACCACTTCGACATCCTCGCCTCCGAGATTTTCCGCCGCGCCCGCGGGATTCGCTACTCCAAGAGAGGTGCCTCCCACAACACCCCCGAAGATGAAAAGCAGCGCTCCCCCCACAATCAGCGGGTGCGCTGTCGCTATTTTTGTCCTTCGCGAGGCCGTTTCCGTAAGCGTATGGAGCCGCCTGCGGAACTCCGCAAAACGGGTTTGCGCCGATGTCGGGCTGCCTGCCGTATCCGGAGGTTCCCCGGATACCGCAGGAAGGGCTTGCGCCATAGAAAATGGCCGTATCCACGGCCAATTTCACCGTAGGGCAGGATCCACCGCTCGTCAAGCTCCCTGTCCACACCGGATATTGCCCGCAACGCCTTCTCCGGGTAGGGGAGAGGAGTATGTTCCCGTTCCATCTTCTCGCTGCCTTGGCCCTTGCCACGGGAGGCCTTTTCTTTGCCCAAAGCGACATCCGCGAATCCGCCTTGCCTAAAGCGATCCCCGTGACGATTCAGGAAGGGAGCGCTGAAATGGAATATATAGTAGCGCTGCAAGACGGGAACGATGTCGAGGAACTGCTCGCCTCGCTCGACATCCCGCTTGAGCACGCACTCGTCTCACCGGATAAAGAAACACCCCTCACCGCGGGCCTCACGGTGACGATCGTAAGGGAGCGTCGTATCAGTATTATCGACGGCTCGGCAGAGCCACGGGAGCGCGTGACCTATGCGAGGACGGTTGGCGATGCCGTCACAGAAATAGGGCTCGTCCTCGGGCCCCTTGATCGCCTCATCCCCGATCCCGCATTCCCAGTACGAGACGAAACGGTCATTCGCATTCTTCGCATCCGGGAAGAAGAACGGCGCGAGATGGTGGCGATACCTTTTCCCGTGACCGCAACAGAGGACTCGGATCTCGCATTCGGACAAGAGCGCGTGCTGTCCGAAGGACGCCCGGGCCGCGCGGAAGAACTCGTCCGGATTGTGAGCGAGAATGGCCGCACGGTGCGCCGCACGATCCTCACTCGCACCGTCGTGGAGGAACCGACACCGGAACGCCGAAGCCGTGGGACACGTATCGTGATCGGCCGTACACTCGAGGGGGCCGCCTCCTGGTATCGCTACCGGGGAGGCGATTTCGCGGCATCGACTATCTTTCCTCGCGGCACGTTCCTGCGCATCACCAACCTCCTCAATGGCCGCACCGTGATCGTGCGCGTGAACGACTACGGCCCCACAGCCCCCGGTCGCGTCATCGACTTGGACGCGGTTGCGTTCGGAAAACTCGCGCCGCTCTCTGTGGGCCTCATTCCCACGCGTGTCGAAGAGTTCCGCTGATATTGACGGTCTATGCGAATCATCGACCGGCGGGAGACCCAAGAACTCCTCAAGCGCTACGGCGTGCGCCCAAAGCGACACTGGGGGCAGAACTTCCTCGTGTCTCCGCGCGTGCTCCGCCGTATCGTCGCAGCCGCTGATATCAAGCCGGACGAAACGATCCTCGAAATCGGAGGAGGGCTGGGCGCGCTCACCTTCGCCTTAGCACAGCGCGCGAAACGCGTCATTGTGTACGAACGGGAAACCGGCCTCTGCCGAGCGCTCGATGATCTTTCCGGCGTTTCTCCGAACATCGAGGTT
>MHSZ01000010.1:6628-8719 GCA_001824745.1 Candidatus Terrybacteria bacterium RIFCSPLOWO2_01_FULL_58_14
GGACGCGCGCGGTATTCGTAATGCCGATCTTCCTTCCAAACCCTACCGCTTCATCGCGAATCTACCGTATGGCGTCGGCACCGTGGTTCTCCGCACGCTTCTTACGCACCAACGCACGCCGAAAGAAACACTCGTCATGTTGCAGCGGGATGTCGCCGAACGCATCCGTGCGGCTCCCCCGCGGTTGAATCTTCTCGCAATCGCGATTCAATCGCTCGCAGAGCCGCAGATCCTCTTCCGTATCCCCGCGCGCGCGACCTGGCCGGCACCTAAGGTGGAAAGTGTTTGCATCCGTCTCTCACCCAAGAGGCCGCGCATGGCGCCGGAAGCATACCGCGCGCTGCTGGCTCTCGCCCGTACGGGCTTTGCGCATCCGCGCAAGAAGCTCGCAGGCAACCTCGCACGGGTGTTCGGAAAAGAAGCGGTCGCCAAAGCGTTCGCCCGATGCCGTATCGAAGAACAGGTTCGCGCCCAAGAACTCTCGCTCTCACAGTGGCACTGTCTTACCCGCAATCTCCCGCGCGTGTAGAATAGAAATGTGACTTCCTCCATGCGTACCGCATGGCCCACGCTCCTCGCCGTCGGCATCGGAGCGGTCCTCATTGTTGTGGCGTTCTCCGCTGCGCGCGCCGAAGAACCGCCGCTGCCTTGGGGCCCTCCGCCTAATGCCGGATCGCCGCCGGAAATCCTTGGCGCCGATTGCGGCGGCAACACCTCAAATCCTCCGCACTCGCTCGGCCCGTCGTTCTCCGCCTCGTGTTGCCTTGGCTGCTGTGCTTACGCAGGAGACCCCCCTGTCTGTATCGAATGGGGCTGTAGGGAACTCTGTGCCTTCCGCTACGGCGCGGGAACGCCATACCTCTGGGATTCCGTGGGCGGCACGTGCGGGTGCGAGCCCGGCGGCGATTCTTCGCCTCCCGGTCGTCCTCCTCCGGACCCTGATCCCGGCGACTGCGAAGAGGGGAGCGGCTTTTGTGCGCCATCGGAGCTGGCCGACACCTTCGGCGCACAGGCGGATAACGCGTCACAGATTTGCAACGCAGAGTCAGGGGGCAACCCCTTCGCGCTCAATGACTCGTGCTTATGCGGCACGCCGCAAGAGGGGCTCGTGGAAAGCGCAAACTGTGCGCTTGGTCCCACGGGCGACTACAGCGTCGGCCTCTTCCAGATCAATCTCGTCGTGCGATGTGCAGCCGGCATCCGCCAGCTCAATCCTCTCCAATGTGAAATCATCGACATCGACGCGCTCCGCCAGTGCATGGACGATTTTGGATACGGAAACGCCCAAGTGAACGAAGAAGCCGCCGGCGTGATCTACGGCGGCGTGAGTTGGTGCCCGTGGACCACCGCGGTTGCATGCGGTATCGCAACGGATTGCTAAACCATGCGGTTCATTTTCTCCAAAAATATCGGTGTGTTGTTCGGCGCTGTCGCTCTCGTAGCGCTCATCGCGTTTACCGCACCGACGCGGCCCTTACCCGCTCGTTTCGAAACGAACAGTCCGTCCGCGATCCTCCCCGGCAGCGCGGAAAAAGAACGCGTGACGATTACGCTTCCGGATGGCTCCGCGGAGATCGTGGAGGCCAATACGCCGGTCCCGCAACTGCGGCTCCCCGACGGAACGGTGCTCCGCAATATAGCGGCGGTCTCCACGGACGGCAATATCCTCATCGCGCAAGAAACGCAGAGGTATCAAGTGGTTTATCTGCAGAAGTTTCGGCGTTTTCTCATCTCTATTTCGGGGAGTCCGTTCGAAACGGTGCGCGCCGAGGCGGAACAAGCATTCCTGCGCCGCGTGAGCGAAGGATCACGAGAGGATGCGTGCGCAAGAGACGTCCAAATCATCGCCGCCCCTTTCGCGTATCCTGATCGCCAGAACCAGACGTATCGCCTAAGCTTTTGTTAGCATGTCCTCACGCAGTTCCCTTATCGCCATCGCAGCGCTGCTCTTCATCGTCGCAGCGGGAAGTATTATCCTCCCCGAATCCACGGATTCTGCGTCCGGAAACCGCCGGCCGGGCGTCCTCGGCCTCTTGTTTGCACCAACAGATCCGCAGCGTACTCAAGATTCCGATGAAGCACTGACCCCGA
>MHSZ01000011.1:0-687 GCA_001824745.1 Candidatus Terrybacteria bacterium RIFCSPLOWO2_01_FULL_58_14
AAGCGGTCCGCGAGGAGGCGAAGCGGCGCGGTATCCCTTCGGCGGATCGGCGTTCCACGCGGGGTATTTGCTTTGTAGGGAAAGATATCGGTTACGCCGGTTTCCTTGAGCAGTTTCTCGATGTGGAACCAGGCGATGTGGTGACCACGTCCGGTCGCGTGGTGGGGCAGCACCGCGGCGCGGTGTTCGCGACGCTGGGGCAGCGGCAAGGGATTGGCGTTTCCGATGCCCACGGTCCTTACTATGTGGTAGAAAAAGATCTCGCGCGGAATCGACTAGTGGTAGCGCCGCCTGCCGAGGCCCAGCAGCTTTATCGCAACGAAGTCGTTGTGGGGGGCGCGAATTGGATTTCTGGCGGGGCGCCCGCATTGCCGATTCGGTGTGCCTCGTTCATGCGTCATCCGCAGGAGAGGCCGGTAGCGTGTACGGTCTCCGCAATAGAGGAAGGGCGGTTGCGCGTGCGCTTCGACGAACCGCAATACGCGCCCACGCCTGGCCAGTCCGTCGTGTTTTTTCTGCACGATGCCGTACTCGGCGGCGGTGTAATGATGGCGTGAATCCACGGAACGCCCGGCCCGGTCTCTTGCGAGATTTCCTATCGCGTGGCATAAGGATTGCCACGCGAGTTCTTTTGCAAAAACGAGCGAATCGATCTTCGGAGGTGCGAAGTGCGCGTCGTATTCCTCG
>MHSZ01000011.1:708-1330 GCA_001824745.1 Candidatus Terrybacteria bacterium RIFCSPLOWO2_01_FULL_58_14
ACGAATCGCGCCAAACCGCTTGCGTCATGGTGCCCGAGCTTGGCATCGTGTTCGACGCCGGCACAGGGTTTTTCCGTGTGCGGGATTATTTGGAGACACCGGAGCTCCACGTGTTTCTTTCGCACTATCACTGGGACCACGTCATCGGCCTCACGTTTCTGATCGACGTGGCCTATGGCAAGGATCTCTGTTCGGTGCATTGCTACGGTCGTGATCCGATACGGCATACCTTGCGACGGCTTTTCCGAGATCCTTTCTTCCCCGTGGGACTTGCGCAACATTCGTGCACTGTGCGCTGTCACGGCGTTTCGGATGCACGATGGGCGAGACAGGGAAGGCGCGGATGGCAGATCGGCGATGCGCTCGTGAGCGCACTGTTATGTCCGCATCCTTCAGGCGGTTCGTTCGCCTATGCGCTGACTGCGCGCGGGCGGAAGATCGTCTACATTACGGACACCACGGTCTCGCCGGCACTCACGAGCTTTGTGGCGGATGCGGACTTGCTCATCTGCGAGGCGAACTTCCCGAATGCGTTTCGAGAACTCGCGCTCAAGACCGGCCACTCCTATCCGGAGATTGTCGCCGGTCTCGCGCGCGCCGCACACGTCAAGCGCCTCGTGGT
>MHSZ01000011.1:1347-1598 GCA_001824745.1 Candidatus Terrybacteria bacterium RIFCSPLOWO2_01_FULL_58_14
AGGCCCGAGAAATCTTCAGCGGCCCGATCGACCTCGCGCATGATCGGATGGAGATTGACGTGTAACTCACACCAATAAGGTGCGCCCCCGCTTCTGCGGGGGCGATGACTATCAGGACGTTGTGCTGAGGTGGAGTTTCCGATCCGGCGTGACTTCGATTTGGCCAAGATCCAGGAGCCCCCAGAGCGCGTCGCGCACCGCTCGACGGTCGAAGCCGTAGGCCGTGAAGAGCTCCACGAGATCTTGTGGGG
>MHSZ01000011.1:1626-2107 GCA_001824745.1 Candidatus Terrybacteria bacterium RIFCSPLOWO2_01_FULL_58_14
CTTCACGATGGTTCTTCGTGAGGCCTCTGGATCTTTGGCAATGGCGGGGTTGACAGGAGTCAGCGAGAGGCCCGTGAGGAACATTCGATGCGCGAGTGCGTCGAGGGCCTCTTGGTTATTGAGGAGGGCTTTGAATGTCGCGCCGCCGAGGCCGCGTTGCTCAAGCGCTCGAGCGAGTGCCAAAGCATCAGGGTCCGAGATAACCGCTTCAAGGGGTCGCAGTGACCAGGGAATTTCTTTTGCCATTCCACCTCGCGATACTGAAAAGAGCTCTTTGTTCTTCTACCGCATTTTCGCAAGGATGACAAGCCGGTGACTGTTTGACGAGGGGCGGGATCATCGCTACACTGTCTAACGGCCCAGAAAGGGTTCTCGATATGCTTACTATTCGTCTCATGCGTTTCGGGAGAAAGCACCAACCATTCTTTCGGTTGGTGGTGGTGCCTAAGCGCGGGAAACCCGCACGCAGCAAGTATGTGGA
>MHSZ01000011.1:2120-10029 GCA_001824745.1 Candidatus Terrybacteria bacterium RIFCSPLOWO2_01_FULL_58_14
CGTGGAATCTTTTTATTGCCGAGGGGATTCTTTCCGGAGTAAAGAAACGCAAGAAGGGGAAGGTCGTGGTTGCGGAAAAAACGGCTGCCAAAGAAGCGGAAAGTCCTCAAGCCGCCGTTCCACCCGCAACAAGCGTCGTGGTGGAGGAAACGGCAGAGGAAACCCCTGGCGAGGAAATGCCGCCCTCTTTGCAAGAATCAGCGGAAGCACCCGCAGGGGCAAGCGCCGGCGAAGTTGACAATAAAGAATGAAAGTGCTATAACCTAAAAGGTGCGATAGGCAGCGAGTAGCGGGTAAGGTACTCCCGCTGCATGCGGGATGCTCAATTTCGTAATCTGTCCGACGGGCGCGCAGGCGAAATTGGCAAAGGTCGGCGCTGGTTCCTCTGCACAGACAATACTGAACGAAAGCATGATCGTATGGCAGAACTTCCTGAGGATACGGATTTCCTCGAGTACGTCGTGAAGGCGATCGTCGATCACCCTGATGATGTGAAAGTAGGGAGGACCGTCGATGAAATGGGCGTGTTACTCACGCTCAAGGTCCACCCCGAAGACATGGGTGAGGTGATCGGTCGAAGCGGCAATACCGCGAAATCTCTCCGGACGCTCCTGCGCATCGTGGGTCTTCGGCGTAACGCTCGGGTGAATCTCAAGATTGAAGAGCCCGAAGGCGGCCGGGTCTCACGTCCACGCAGCGATGCCCCGGCGGCAACGGCCGCGTCCGCCGATGATGTCCAAAATGTGGTGGATGAGTTGAAAAGCGAGTAATACGCTCGATCTTGACGCGCGGAAACGCCCCGTTCGCCACTTGGCGGCACGGGGCGTTTCATTTCCAAGTTCGCCCGCGAGCTTCGCGAGCGGATGCGAACTTGAGAACCCTGAGCCGCGTCGAAGGGTTTCCATCCATGGTAAAATCGAGTGGAGATGAGGATTATGCATCGTTTCGACATCGTTACAATTTTTGCCAAATTCGCCCGCGCAAAGCGCGGATGCGAATTTGAGCATCCCGAGCGCTAGCGCGGGACTACATTATGATTCGATTCGATATATTGACCATTTTCCCAGAGGTTGTTGAACCGTATCTCAGTACTTCTATCCTCAAGCGTGCACAGGAGAAGCGCCTTGTGAAGTTTTCGATTCACAATCTCCGTCGCTGGACGGCGGATTCGCATCGTACCGTAGACGACAAGCCCTACGGCGGCGGTCCGGGGATGATTATGAAAGTGGAGCCGATCTTCAAGGCAGTATCTGCTCTGAAGAACTCCAAAGTCCGAAGATCAAATGCCAAATCAAATCCAAAATCAAAAACAAGGGTGATTCTCTTGTCCGCGAGCGGGAAACCGCTTACGCAGCGCGTTGCGGAACAGTGCGCACGGCGTTATCAACGGATCGTCCTGATCTGTGGCCGTTACGAAGGCGTCGATCATCGCGTGGCACAGTACGTTGCGGACGAGGAGCTTTCGATCGGACCCTATGTGCTCACCGGCGGAGAGATTCCCGCAATGGCGGTTGTTGACGCGGTTACGCGTTTGGTGCCGGGGGTGATACGGAAGGAGTCGTTAGAAGAGGAGTCGTTTTCGCTTGGTTGGCGTCCCGAACCAGACCCCGCTTCGGCGGGGACGGTTCAGGGCGAGTACCCGCAGTACACCCGTCCCGAAGTGTTTTATCCAAACCTCAAAAAGAAGGGTACAGCGTGGCGTGTTCCCAAAATATTGTTGTCCGGCGACCACCGCCGCATTGTCGCGTGGCGAGCGCAACATATGCGAGGCGCGAAGAAGCATTGACAAAACTATATCTTGTGGTAGTTTATTCGTGCACATTGTGAACAGAAAGCAGGAGAATAATGCTCAACGCGGTGATATTCGATGTCGGGGGTACGCTCGGGCACGGCTTTGGTCGATTCGAGCGGATTCATGAGGAGATCATAGCCGAACGACCGGCGCTTCGAAAATTTCTCAATAAGATTCTCGAACAGTTTCGCGCAACGCGCGCTCGCGATCTTGTGACGCTCGAGCAGCACACGTTCACGGAAGTGTTTCTTGCTGTTGCCAACGAACAGCAGCCCGCTACCTCCGGAGCACATCTTTGGGAACTCCATGATCGCATCGTCAATATGCACATGGAGAGTTCCGAGCTCTTTCCAGAAACTGTGGGTGTTCTCGAAACGCTGCGCACCATGGGGTTGGGCATGGGGATTATTTCCAATGTGTCCTTCCCGGGCCGCTACTACGAACGCACGCTCGCCAATTGGCGCATTCGACAGTACTTTTCGGTGCAAGTGTGGTCGAGCGAGGAAAAGATGCGAAAGCCGCACGGCGAAATCTTCCACCGGGCACTGGACGCGATGGGTGTTGCTCCCGAGCACGCACTTTACGTCGGCGATACCGTGGATCGCGACGTCGTAGGCGCCAAGCGCGCCAGAATACCCGTGGTGCTTGTCGACCGTAAGGGAAGGCACGCGCCTGGAAAGGGCGTCCAGCCCGATTGGGTGATCCCCGATCTTCGCGGTCTCATCCCGATCGTCGCGTCACTCCGCGAGGAGCCCTAAAAACGCGCCCCCGCCTTTGTCGGGGGCTTTGTTTTGGCCTTGACAGGCATTTGACTCGCCCCTACAATGCTCATGCGTATGTGACGGATGTATTGACAGCGCGAGCCCCAAAGACGCCGGGGCAAGAAGATCCGCCGTGAGGAATGCTCCTTCAGGGCGGCGATTGTTTGGAAAGACCATTGAAAAACGACCGACAACGAACGACGCACACTAATAACGAGCGGTTTGTGGTGGGCGGCGTGTTCTTGGTCGGCGCCGAAAGGCGTAAAGACGATTGATCTACTTGTGCTACTTTTCCAATTTCGCCTCCGATTACGATCGGAGCTGCGAAATTGCGAACCCCGTACCGTCCTGAGTTTATCGAAGGACTGGTGCGGGGCGATTTCCGAAATTTGCCCGCGAGCAAAGCCCGGAGGTGCGATTTCGCGCCATCGGTTTTGCCTAAGGCAAGTTTATTAGAGAGTTTGATCCTGGCTCAGGATGAACGCTGGCGGCGTGGATAAGGCATGCAAGTCAAGGGGGCCCGCAAGGGCAACCGGCGAACGAGCTAGTATTACCTTGGTACCTCCCCCGAAGTCGGGTATAGCTCATCGAAAGATGGGGTAATACCCGATAGTCTCGTGCTTCACTTTTGTTCAGCACGGAAATCTTGAATCTCTAATCTCGAATCTCTAAACAACCGTTTAGGATTCAGAGATTAGGGTTTAGGGTTTCTCGTGCCGAGCGAGAGTGAGGCACGAGTAAAGGAGCAATCCGCTTCGGGAAGGGCCTCGGTCCGATCAGCTAGTTGGTGGGGTAACGGCCTACCAAGGCAACGACCGGTAGGGGGCGTGAGGGCGCGACCCCCAGCGACGGAACTGCGACACGGTCCGTACACCTACGGGTGGCAGCAGTCGAGAATATTCGACAATGGGCGAAAGCCTGATCGAGCAACGCCGCGTGGTGGAAGAAGCCCTTCGGGGTGTAAACACCTTTTCCTGGGGAAGAACTTCGGTGACGGTACTCAGGGAATAAGAGGTTGCTAACTCTGTGCCAGCAGCAGCGGTAATACAGAGACCTCGAGCGTTATCCGGATTTATTGGGCGTAAAGGGTCCGTAGGCGGCCCGGCACGTCCGTGGTGAAAGCCCCCGGCTCAACCGGGGAATTGCTGCGGATACGACCGGGCTTGAGAGCGCGAGGGGCCGATGGAACTCACGGTGGAGGGGTGAAATCCGTTGAGATCGTGGGGAACACCAAAGGCGAAGGCATTCGGCTGGCGCGACTCTGACGCTGAGGGACGAAAGCGTGGGGCGCGAATGGGATTAGATACCCCAGTAGTCCACGCCCTAAACGATGGACGCTAGCGATGGTGAGTATCGACCCTCTCCGTCGCGAAGCTAACGCGTGAAGCGTCCCGCCTGGGAAGTACGGCCGCAAGGCTAAAACTCAAAGGAATAGACGGGGACTCGCACAAGCGGTGGAGCATGTGGTTCAATTCGATAATAAGCGAAGAACCTTACCAGGGTTTGACATCCCCCTGCAAGCGCACGGAAACGTGTGACCTTCGAGGGTGGGGGACAGGTGCTGCATGGTTGTCGTCAGCTCGTGTTGTGAAATGTTCGGTTCAGTCCGGTAACGAGCGCAACCCCTGCCGTGTGTTACATGTGTCACACGGGACTGCCCCGGCTAACGGGGAGGAAGGCGGGGATGACGCCAAATCCGCATGGCCCTTATGTCCTGGGCGACACACGTGCTACAGTGGCCGGTACAATGGGTTGCCAAAGAGTAATCTGGAGCGAATCCCCAAAACCGGCCTCGGTTTGGATCGAGGGCTGCAACTCGCCCTCGTGAAAACGGAATCGCTAGTAATCGTGGGTCAGCCACACCACGGTGAATACGTTCTCGAGTCTTGTACTCACCGCCCGTCAAGCCAGTGAAGCCGGCGGTACCCGAAGATCGCCTTGTGCGATCGAAGGTAAAGTCGGTGACAAGGGCTAAGTCGTAACAAGGCAGCCGTAGCGGAAGCTGTGGCTGGATCACCTCCTTTCTAGGGAGTTTCTACTCTGTAGAAGCAGTGCGCACACAAAGTCCGTGTCGTGCGTGATCGATCCGATGTTCATCGGATCGCCCACAAACCTCGGGCGTGCCGCTGTTTCCTAGAAGGTCGAACACCGTTGCTTCGCAACGGAATCTCGAATCTCGAAGCTCGAATCTCTAAATCTTTTTAGAGATTAGGGTTTAGGATTTAGAGTTTCCGCCGAAGGCGGTGGATAGCGTGTTAGTCGATGTACGTACAAAACTCGACTCTTCAACGGTTTCTGCGGGGACAAAGGATCACCCCGGCCAACAGAGCCGTCGTCGTATGTCCGGGAATCGAAGTAGCACAAGTGGATGAATCTACTCCCAAACCAGAGTTCGCTTTGCGAACGCGGTTTGGGGCAGTCCCGCACCGTGCGCATAGCGTTCTGGTGCGGGGCACAAGTGGATTAATCAGCTTGCCCTGAAGGGGCCTGAGGAAAAACGCCCGCGTCTTTTTTGGCGCGGGTGTTTTTCATTCAGATCACTATTGTTGCGGGATTCGTCTTGTGGCAGAGTGGTTGGGGACAAAGAAACCTATGAAGCTCACGCTTATTCTCTCGATGCGCCATAAGGACCATGCGATTGAGGTCGCGCAGAAGCTGGAAGAACTTGGCCACGAGGTCAAGGTTCCGATGGATAGCATCAAGGAGTTGAAAGAGAAGGAAGTTCTCGATGAGCCGACGATGATTCGTATTCACCAGTGGCTTGTCTACTCGTGGATCGACCGCGCAATCCCTTGGGCGGATGCCGTGCTTATCATCAACAAAGGTCATCCGGAACAGGAATCCTATATCGGTGCCAACACCTGGGCAGAGTTTGGCGCGGCGGTGAGTCACCGAAAGAGGATCTACTCGCTCTACGAATACGGCAAGCAAGAAGAACTGAGTGCGCTCAAAATCCCGATCGTGGGAGGCATCGAGGCGCTGGGCCAACATTTCACCGCATGACGCAACCGGCGCCCCGAGTGGGGCGCCGGTGCGCAAAACCGCCACGCTTATCGCGCGGCGGTTTTTTCGTTTCTGCGCGCAATATCTTTTCTGATTGGTTCTTCGGGCTCAAGCTCCGGCCCTTCTTCCTGATCATCTTCATCCCCGTCGTCTTGGAGGAAGGCGCCGGTTTGGTGTGCCCAAAGATCAGCATAGTGGCCGCCGCGCGCAAGAAGTTCTGCGTGGCTTCCCTCCCCGGTGATTTTTCCTTCTTCAAGCACGATGATCCTGTCCATTTTCTGCACGGTGCTCAGACGGTGTGCGATCACGATAGCGGTGCGGTTTTTCATCAGCCTCCACAGTGCATCCTGGATAAGTTTTTCGCTTTCGCTATCCAGCGCACTCGTTGCTTCGTCGAGGACAAGAATAGGGGCGTTCCTTACGACTGCACGGGCGAGGGCAACGCGCTGGCGCTGGCCGCCGGAGAGTTTCACGCCCCGCTCGCCGATGCGCGTTTCATATTTTTGGGGAAGTTTCTCGATAAACGAAGCGGCATGCGCGAATCGTGCGGCCTCGAAGATCTCCTCGTCGCTTGCCTCCAATCGTCCGTAGCGGATGTTCTCCATGATTGAACGGTGGAACATGAACGGGTCTTGCGGTACGTAGGCAATCACCGAGCGTAAGTCGGCCTGTGTGATTTCCGTAATGTTTTGGCCGCTGATGAGAATTTCTCCGCCTTCCACGTCCATGAGCCGCAGGAGGAGTTTAGTGACCGTGGTTTTGCCGCCCCCGGAGCGTCCGACAAGGCCCACTTTCTCGCCGTCGCGAATACGGAGGGAGAAGTGATCGAAGAGGCGCTCTCCTTCTGTTGCGTGGTAGCGGAAGCGAACATCGCGAAACTCAATGTCGCCTTTCGTAAACGTGAACGGTTTTGGGTTTTCGGGATCGGTGATAGCAGGGGGGTCGAGCAGGAGTTCGGTGAACTGGGCCGCTTCCGTGATATGGTTTTCGAGATTGCGGTAGATGCGGTTGAACTCCCACATCACGCGCGTGAAGCTCGAGTAGTAACTGAAGGTGAGGAATACCGCAGGCAAGCTGCCGCCTGTGGCGATTGCGATGAGGAGCCCCGCGACGTTCGTGAGGACGTAGAACGGGGAGGTGACGACGTCGATGCGGCGATTTTGGTAGTTCCAGGAGGCGTACGCTTTCGCAACATAGTCGTCCACTTTTGCTGTATGTGTTTTTGCCTCGAATGGTTCGCGCGCGAAGGCGCGGACCGCGTCGATGTTGGAGAGCGTATCGGCGACGTGTCCGGCGACGATATTACTCGCGGATTCTCGCACTTCCACGAGCGCCTGCCTTCTGCGAATGAGCGGCAGGACGATGAGGAGTGTCAACGCCATTAATCCAACGAGCGTGAAAACGAGGAGGAAGGAATAGCGCCAGAGGACGATCGCAACAAAGAATAGCGGCGGAACACTCGATACGACATTGAAGACAAGTGTATCGATAAATCCTTCGTAGTGTTTGGCATAGGCGACGGTTTTCTTCGTGAGAGAGCCCGCGAAGTTGTTGTGGAAGAACGCGAGATCTTTTTTGAGCAGTTCATCCATCGCTTGTACATAGAGATGATTCATGCCGCGCCCTTCGACGAGCAAGATAAAGTGCATCGCAATGCGCCAGATGACTTCTCCGAAAAGCCAGATACCCGCAATGAGCGCCAGGTAGGGGATGAGTTCGTTGAGCGTGGGGACCTGTCCTCGTCCAAACCGCGTGAGGATGGTTGCGACGATGAGCGGCGGGGTGTAGGCAACGAGGATCGTGCCAATGCCCGGGAGTAGCATGCCCGGAAGGGAAAGGCGCCAGTCCTTTTTGAGCTGGTTGAGATAGTGTTGGGTGGCGAGCCGAATGGCTTGTGGGTTTTGCTGCCGGGACATAACACGCGCTTTACGCGAGGGATCGATTATACCCCGAGAACGGGAAAAGGCAATTTTCTTGTATCGGGGCCAAAAAGAGAAGGCCACCCCGGTGGGAGTGGCTTTCTTGTGTCTTTCGAGAAAGAGCTATCGCCCTGCCTGTAAAGATGGCTCGAATGAGCCGTAAATACGGAGATGTCTCCGATACATCTACTATAGCAGCATGCGGGCAAGAAGGCAAGAGGGTGACCTAGAAGAAGGTGAACGGATCGTACCACAAGGAGAGCTCGCTTTGATTTTGCACGTAGCCGCGCAAATCCACCGCGCCATCCTTGAGGATTGCAAAGTGCAGGTGTTTGCGCTCGCCGTCGGTTTCGCTGGTGTCGCCCGCACCCAATACGCCGATGCGTTCTCCCGCCGCGACGATACCTCCTTGGGAGGGAAGCATGGATGGATCG
>MHSZ01000011.1:10224-11439 GCA_001824745.1 Candidatus Terrybacteria bacterium RIFCSPLOWO2_01_FULL_58_14
GGCGTGATGAAAATACCGAAAGGTTTTTTCGTGACGCGCGCCTTCATGTCAGCGATTGGCTCGACGAGCGTAGCACCAGATGGTTCCGCGATCACGTCGAGCGTTGCCAGAAAACGCGCGTATGCCTCAGCGTCGCCATCCGGTCGCGCCGCGATCACGTAAAATACCGAAGGGTTGGCGTCAGAGACGCGGACATCGGTAACCGTGTGTCGAAGGTTCCGCCACAAGGGTTGCGAGGCGAAGTTGGCAACCCCGGCCTTTTTCTCGATGACATAACGGACCGCAGGGCGGCTGGCGACCGTGAGCGTTTCGCGTTCGTGGATGGTCACGGTTTGGAGCGTGAGGAAGTCCGATCCCGAGAAATGGCGGATGAAAATCTGCGATTTTTCGATATTCGCTCCCCCCGGCGCCTGGGGATCGAAAATATTGATCGCCTCGATTGCGGGTATTGCTTCGGCTACCCACGATGCGGGAATGTCTCCTGAAAACTGAAACTCGGGGGCTGTCCCAGTGATTGTGGAAGCGGTGAGTGTTTTGGAGGTTTCTTGGGGTTCAGGAGAGGGGAGTGGCGCGTTGTTGGATTGGTCAAGGGTTTCTTGGGGCATAGAATTCTCTTTCGGGGCGTTTCCCCGGAGCAGTAAAAATGCGCCGGCACCTGCGAGCAAGACAACGAGAAGACCAGGAAGAAGGAAACGAGGCATTGTGTGTAGTATGACAGATAGAAGCGGGGGTGTGCATGCTATAGTGGAGGCGGGTTCATTGAGAACAAGGAGGTTGTCATGACGAGGAAGAGCGTACAGACGATCGACGTCGCGCGTCTCCGGAGGACTACGGCGCGCAACAAGCGCCGATTGGAACGAGGGTGGTCAGCCGCAGCAGCGGAGCGCGAGCGCGAAGCAGCTGCAGCGGCTGAAGAGTACGGCCAGGCGAAAGCCCAGGGGGTTATCCCGGAGATCCCCGAGATCCTCAAGAAAGCGGCTTCCGAAGGTCGCGACTCCGCCTGCGTTCTGCAACTCATCACGTCACGAGGTGACAAGCGCGCCGCGGAGATTATCGCAGCGCATTGCGAATCTCTCGGCCTGAAGACCGAACTACATCACTACACGCCAGGGTCCGACGACCTATGGGGCCATCACGACAATCTCATCGCCTCGTGGGAGGCACCCGTCGTTTCGAAAAAGAAGAAGTAACTTCTCCTTGTCACTATTTTCACAC
>MHSZ01000012.1:0-5180 GCA_001824745.1 Candidatus Terrybacteria bacterium RIFCSPLOWO2_01_FULL_58_14
CGCTTCTCTTACAGAGATCGCGGCCGTAGAGTTCCGTGAGGATGGAGAGGATGTAGGTCTCCCAGAATGTCACTTCGGGCCATGTGCCTTCGGTCTCGATGCGGAGCTCATTCACTCCGTTCGGTCCGGGAACGATATCGGCGAGCACCTCGGGGAGCTGAAGTTCGCGAAAGAACGCGAGAAACTCTTCAGAGAAGAGGCCCGGGAGAATGCGGGCGATGTTCGGATCCTCCCGAAGGTAGTTCAACTCTTCTCCGGTGGACCGCAGCGCGTGAGCGTGATTGATTTCATCGCGAAGCTCTGCGAGCCGGATATGTTCGTGGAGCGCGACTCCCGCCGTGCGGTTCGTAAAGGCCCAGCGTACGCGTACGTCCCGGTAGTGCCGCAGGATGACCTGAGCCATCGTGAGCTTGTAGAAGTCCAGGTCGAGCCGGGACTGGATGATCGGCATGTCCGTTTCCTCCTCTGCCAATTCCGCCTGCGAGCAATGCGAGCAGCTGCGGAATTGCGCACCCCGCTCGTAGCGGGGCTACTTTATTATCGGCTCAACGATAGAGCCCACGTTTTGCAATGAACTCAATAACCGGCAGCGGCGTTAAGCCGCTCACTGATCGTCCCTCCTTCAGGCGTCTGCGAAGTTCGGTACTCGAGATATCCATCCACGGGTTGGCGCCGGGATCAAGGATCGTCGCGCGGCATCCTTTAGGAATATTCCCAGGGCGTCCGTCTCGGACGAGCACGGCGAAATCCACGAGCGCGAACAGGTCTTTTGCTCGGTGCCAGAAATCGAGTACGCGTGCCTGATCGGGCCCCACGGAAACGGTGAAGGTGGCGTCGGGATATTTCTCTTTGAGGAACTCGATCTCGTCAACGGTGAAAGGGAGGGTGTCGGGGCGTTCGACAAGGTGAGAGCGTATCTTCACCGGCTCTTCCGTAAAGAAAAGCGAGCGAATGAAGCGTTCCGTCATCTCGAGCCGTTCTTTCGGGTTCGCGACGGACTGTTTGTCGCGTCGAAAGCCGGAAGGCACGACCCAGATTTCGTCAAAGAGGCCGCTGTCGAGGAGCTGTCGGATTGCGATGCCGTGGCCCAGATGCGGCGGATCGAACGCACCGCCGAAAAGACCAATGCGCAATGCTCGGGGCGGCATGGGAAAAACCTTACCACATTTTATTCCAAAAGGAAACCCCGCGCATTGCGCGGGGCTCTCGATCATAGTTTCTTCCTCACGAAGGAAGCTGGGTCATCACTTCGACTTCCTCGCCCGCAAGGAGCAGGCTGTAGTCGCGAAGGGTGAAGCCCGTGAGCGGTACGGCACGCATTGCATAGGCGCCGAATCTGTACGGCACCACGCGCATGTGCACGCCCTTACGATTGCCATACTTGGCGTAGTCCACCAAATACCACTCGTAAAAGCAGTCGCCGCTCAGCTCATCGCAGAGCAGAATGTCGCCAGGCTTTAGCCGTCCAGCCGCCCAGCAATGCCCCACGCGGTCGCCGACGATATGCTGAAACTCGCGAACGGGCTTGCCGCTCCTGTTGAGCTCATGCACCGTCTTCACGTCAAAGCTTTCAAGCGTCAGTAGGTAGAGGGTGCGGGTCGCTATCGGGTCGTTCCATGCGGCTCGTCCCATCAATCTTCCGCTCATTGGTTTGTCTTCCCCCCTATTCGATGCAGACGACGCCTGAATCGCGCATTTCGACGATTGCGGCGGCGGCGGTCTCCGGGGTCACGCCGCGGCAGGCCTTCAGCAGCACGATCGTCCGGAAACCCTGCCTGACCGCGTCCAGAGCCGTTGCCTTCACGCAGTAGTCGGTCGCGAGGCCGACGATGAAGACGCGCGTGATCTTCATGAGGCGGAGGTAATCGCCCAGATCGCGGCCGCTGTAGTTCACGCCCTCGAAGCCGGAGTACGCGGCGCGGTTTTTCCCCTTTCGGAATTCCATCCCCACAAAGTCGATGAAGGCATCGGTGATGAGGGCGGGGTGGTACTCCGCACCCTCGGTCCCCGCCACGCAGTGGATGGGCCAGGAATCTACGAAGTCGGGCGGGTCGCCGAAGTGATCGCCGGGCGCCTCATGCCAGTCGCGCGTCGTGCAGACGTGCGGGAACTGGTCCATGAGGTCGACGATCTTGGGTATGATGGACGCAGCGTCGGGAACGGGCAGCGCGCCGCCTTCGCAGAAATCCTTCTGCACATCGACGACGACGAGCGCGTCGTGTTCCGGGTCGACCACGAAATCGTTTGTTTTCGGCATCGGTACGGGATTCCTTTCTCTCAAAATACTGGGGTGAAGATATCATACGGTACGCGAGAGAACAAGGAGGCAGATTATTGACAGAGATGGCATGTTCGTCCAGGGTGAGATAGCCGAAAGTTCTTTACGATACGAAAGGAAGGATTCCGTGGCAGCTCTCAAGGTTTCCCACGTCGCCATCGTTGTAGACGGAAGCAACGAACGCGCCGTCGATGCGGCTCACGCAGCCCGCGACGCTTTCTCGGATTCGCCCGTCGCAACGATCGACACCTTTTCGTCTTCGGGGACACGGGGACGGTTTGTGCGCGGCGGCCCAGAGAAGCCCGATCTCATCCTCGTTTTTGGCGGCGATAGAACGTTGCTGAAGGCCGTGCAGGGCCTTTGGCAGCATCAGGTTCCCTTCATGGGAGTCGCCTATGGGCGCGTCGGTGCGCTGAGTAACGATCCCGAAACATTCTCCCTTGCAGCGCTTCGACGAGGCGCTTACCGCGTGCATTCCTTCCCGCTATTGCGCTTTCAAGCCACCGATCTTCGGGATGGGGTAATCGAGGGCGTTGCGGTCAACGATATTGTGCTCCGCGGGGAGACGCAGATTCCCGGCAGCGCTCATCTGCGCATCTGGGTCAATGGCGAGAGGTTCATTGACGAACTCATGGGCGACGGTTTCCTCATCGCCACTCCCCTTGGTTCGACGGCGTATAATATCAACGCCGGCGGTCCGGTGCTGGACCCCGCACTTTCGGTGATCGGCACGACGGTGATCACCGCAGCGGCACCCGGCATGCGCAAGCGCATTGTGCATGCGCCAACAGCGCGTATCGCCGTCGAGGTGTTGCGGTCCGAAACGCAGCGCGTGAATCTCTCGTTCGATAGCGAAGCGTATGCCGGAGTGAAGAATATCGAAGCGTGGCTAGAACAGAAGGGCGTTCGTCTTGCCTTTCGGCGGAAAATGGAGCTCCTCCCGCATCTGGAGCGTCTCGAACGCCGCCTCGCCAAAACGCCACAGGCACCATCACCATGACGGCGCCAATCAGAAAAGTACGCCCCGCCTTTTGGCGGGGTTCTCTTTTTTGCCCCTCGACTCTGCTCGGGGCGAGGATAGCTCTCCTGATGCACGGCACATTGCGGGTCGACCAACTTGCAAAACTCGTGGTGAGCGAAGTCGAACCGCGATCGATTGGGGTGAGCGTATAAGGGAATCCCGCTACGAGCGGGATCCTTTTTGTGGCAGCCACTCGGTTGCCGTTCCGGCATCCTCGCGGGCCACAGGGGAATGCAATGAAACCCCGCCGTGAGCGGGGTTCTCTATTGCGCAGTCGCTCGCGTCTCACTCGCGAGCGCAATAGGAAAGGGCGCTCTTATGCCCCAGTAAAGTAGTGGGCTGAGCGCCCTTGGTTGCGGTTTTCCCGCGCTCCCGCCTCATGCGAGCCGCGTTGCGTATTTTCTATAGCTTACCAGCCGGAGGTTGTGGCCTTTGCAGGCGGGCCGGCCAGTGGGTTGGAGAAAGAGCTTGGTCCTTACGGACATTTATATTATCTGCGCGGCTTACCCACAGCGTCAATCACACGTTATCCACAAGCCGACGGCTTGTATCCCGGCCTAACGCAGGACTTCTTACGGCAGCGCGTCGATGAGGGTATACATCGCGGCGCGCGAGGTGGCGATGAGCAAGAGATTATCCGAAGGTGCCAGCGCGTAGTCGATACTCGTGGTGGGTTCGGAGAAATTGAGGTAGTGATTCGTCACGTCGTTTCTGATCGTCGTTCGGAATCCAGACGCTGCTGGAGGCCCGGTTTTCCCCAAAGATGTGAGGAGCGAGTCGAAATCATCAGGGAGCGTGACTTCCCATGCCGGCAGCTTCTGCTCGAGCGCGACACGGTCGCGAACCCCGATGATGAGCGCCGGCCGTACGTTGCCGCTGTCGGGTTCGCCGGTAAGAAAGAGCGTAAAACGCGAGGAATCCAGCGTCGCGCGGATTTCCTCGGGGAAGTTCACGCCCAGCGCTGTGGCGGTTTCCGAGAAAGAGAGGTACCGGCGTTCTTGCGGCGTTTCGATTTTCAACAGGAGCGCGCGGAATGCTCCCGGCGCCATCGGCTGTGCTAAGAGTTGTTGGAGTTCCACCTGCGCCTCTTCAACGACAGCGATGGTGCGGACTTCCGCGCCGATGCCGGGCAGGAGAATCTCCGGCCTGGGCGGTTCGGTGGGAGTGGCGATGGGGGGAGTGGGCTCAAGAGGAGTTGGCGAACCCCCGCCGTTGTCTCCAAAGAAGAGCTGCGAGACCGCAAATAACGCTCCTCCCACGAGTACGATGAAGATTATCGCACCGAGCCCCAGCACCACAACGGGAGGGAGTCCCGCAATGGGAAACCGGCGTTCATGAAAAGGTTCTTCGGGGCCTGTAGTGCCCTCGTCGATAGCGAGGAGCTCTTCGGGGCGGAGGGGCGCTGTTGCTTCGGCTTCCGGGATCACGGGTTCTCCCGGCGCTCCGTAAGAGAGACGGTCTTCCGGTGCGAGGAGCGGTTCGTTTCCTGGCCACTGCTCGTCTGCGGCGGTTGCCGGGGGCGGCGGCTCTGGGAGTATGGGTGCGGGTGCTGGAGGTGGCGTCGGCTCGGGCAATATGGGTTCGGTCATGGAAGGCGATGCGGCAGGTGCGGGTGGCTCGACGACAGGAATGTCCGGGGGCGGTGGCGGTGTCGGGAGGACCGGAGAGATTGCGGGTGGAACCCGGGAAAGCGCTGGAGGCGACTCGGCCGGAATTTCCGGGATGTCTTCCTGTTGCGGTGCTTCGCCTCGCCGGATTCGTTCGAGATCCTCGCGCATGGTGCGGATGCGGGTCTCCCCCACTCCATGGGGATCAGACGCATTGGCACTGCGCACGCCCTCGGGGTTCGTCTCCGAGGTTGGTGGGGATTGCTGTTGCGGC
>MHSZ01000012.1:5212-8011 GCA_001824745.1 Candidatus Terrybacteria bacterium RIFCSPLOWO2_01_FULL_58_14
TGAACTTATGGTCTCCGGGGGCGCCACCGGTTTCCTCCTCCTGGGCGAGGGCGGTGATCGCGTCGCGGGAACTCTTCTCCCCCGCCACCCTCTTGTATCTGGAGATTTTCGGGTTCCGCGAGGGAAAGATTCACTCTTCCCTGACCGTCGATTTCTTTCACGAGGACGGGGAGCGCCATGCCGATACGGAACGCATCTTCTGGTCTCCGGATGCCGTGCGGGAGGTCATTCATATGGACGAGACCTTCATGATTGGGGAAAATTTCTACCATGACCCCGAAAGGAAAGAGGCGCGTCACAGTGCCTTCGAAACGCTCCCCCACTTCCGCCTCACGGACGATGCTCCGGACTTCTTCCTCGGCGCGTTTCACGGATTGGGGATCTATCGCCGTGATGTAGACGTCTCCGCTGTCTTCCACATCGATTTGAGCCCCGGTGCGGGCAATAATGCCATTGATAACCCTGCCCCCCGGCCCGATGATATCGCGGATTTTCTCTTGCGGGATGGTGAGCGCTACGACTTTCGGGGCGTAAGCCGCGACCGACGGTCTTGGCTGCGCGATCGTCCGTTCCATGGCCCCGAGAATTTCCTCGTGGGCGCGGCGCGCTTGCGTAAAGGCCTCGCGGAGCATGTCGGTCGTGACCCCCTCGATTTTCACGTCCATTTGGATTCCTGCGATCCCGTCGTGTGTTCCCGTGATTTTGAGATCCATATCTCCGTGGTGATCTTCTGGCCCCTGGATATCCGTGAGGATGCGATAGCGTCCGTCCTGCGCCACCATGATGCCCATCGCGATTCCTGCGACGTGCCGCGTAATCGGCACCCCCGCATCCATAAGGGCGAGAGACGCAGCACAGGTCGTTGCCATCGACGAGGAGCCATTGGAGGAAAGGATTTCCGAAACAACCCGGACGGTATAAGGGAATGTTTCGGCACTTGGGATCACCGCGGAGATTGACCGCTCCGCGAGTGCGCCGTGTCCGATTTCCCGCCTACCCGGTCCCCGCATGGGCTTCACGTCGCCTACCGAATAAGGGGGAAAGTTATAATGAAGCATGAAGGGCTTCCGCCATTCGCCTTCCATTCCCTCAACAATCTGGGCGTCGGCGCGCGAAGCGAGCGTCACCGTCGCGAGGGCAGTGGTGTTGCCGCGGGTGAAGATCGCAGATCCATGCGTGCGCGGGAGATAGCCCACCCGCGACGCGAGGGAGCGGACCTCTTCCGGTGACCGGCCATCGGGCCGTTCTGCGCGCTCCACTGCGCGTTCATGCACGATGCGGTCGATCTCGTCTTCAAAGACCGTGTCGATTTCCCTTGGCGCCAAAGCATCTCCCGCGGTGAAGTGATCGATGAGTTCGCGTTTCAGCGCGTTCACGGCGACCATGCGTTCTTGTTTCTCGACCGTGGTCGAGAAAAGCGTTTCCTCAAGCCGCTTGCCGAGGAATGCGCGAATCGCGGCCCGCGCTTCTTGGCTGGGTTCCACGCGCACGACGACTTTCTTGGGTTTTCCGTGTTCCTCGGCGAATGCACGCAATTCCCGGGAGAGTTCCCGTACCGCTTCGTGGCCTTTTTCGATTGCCTCAAGGAGAGCGCCTTCCGGCACTTCTTTCGCAGCGCCCTCGAGCATATTCACCCGGTCTTCCGTGCCTGCGACGATGAGCTCGAACTTCGCCTTGCGGCGCTCTGTTTCGATCGGGTTGAGGACGAGTTCGCCTTCCACGTCCGCCACGCGTACGCCGGCGATCGGCCCCTCCCAGGGGATATCCGATGTGAGGAGTGCCGTGGAAGCCCCGATGATGGCAAGGACGTCGGGATCGTTCTCCCCGTCGTAGGAGAGCGTGGTCGCAACGACTTGCACTTCGTTGCGCATTCCCTTCGGGAAACGCGGACGGATAGTGCGATCGACGAGGCGGCCAGAGATCATCGCTTCATCCGAGGGCTTCGCTTCTCGTTTCATGAAGCGCGAACTCCGCAGTGCTCCTGCGGCGTAGTACTTCTCTTCGAACTCGACCATGAGCGGGAAAAAGTCCACCCCCTCGCGCGGGGTGGACGCCATCACGACCGTGACGAGCACGACCGTGTCGCCAAGGCGCACGAGCGCTTCACCATTCGCTTGGGTGGCGAGTTGGGGGAGTTCGACGATGATCTCCCGATTCCCGAGCCGGAGTTTCGTCGTCGGCATAAAAGGCGCGCCAACGCCGATGAGATGAGGCCGGACGGTGCGCTACCTCACGATCCCGGATGCTCCGGCGTGAGGGAGAAGAGTGAAGAGACGAACGTGTCATCTCCTCACTCCTCTCCCCTTGCATCAGGCGGAGCTTCCCTCGCGGGGTCGCGTGCTGGCAGGCGCCGGACGGGCTCGTCCTTGGGCGCGGCGGATACGGATGAGGAACTTCGGATCGCCCAGATCGGTGACGTCGTCGACGGTCTCTCGGAGACGGAGGGCTGCGGACCTTCCGAACGCCATGAGTTCGACTTGGATGCCGAAATGGAGCTTCAGGTATTCCACCAAGGGGACGAAGTCGCCGTCTCCCGTGGCCAGCACGATGACGTCGAGGTTCGGGGCGAGACGGATAGCGTCTACGGCGATGCCGATATCCCAGTCGCCCTTCTTGGTGCCACCCGCAAAGATCTGAAGGTCCTTCATTTTTACCTCAAACTCCGCTTTCGTCAAGGCGTCGAAGAACGCCTGCTCTTCGGCCTCGCCGGCTCGGACGACGTACGCGAGGGAGCGCACAAGATGGCGGCCGGCAACAGCGCTCTCCAGGAGCGCCTTGAAGTTCACCCGAGAAACGAAG
>MHSZ01000012.1:8024-11189 GCA_001824745.1 Candidatus Terrybacteria bacterium RIFCSPLOWO2_01_FULL_58_14
AGTGGTAGAGATTCGAAACGTCAACGAATACCGCGACGCGTTGGGAGGGATGGCGAATGACGCTCACAGATCAGAGTTTCAAGGCCTTGGCGAGTTTATTGTACCGCCGTACGCTCGTATCTTTGAGGTAGTCCAAAAGACGCTTGCGTTTTGCCACCATCTTGAGGAGTCCGCGCCGCGAAGAATGATCCTTCGGGTGCTCCTTGAGATGGAGAGTGAGGCGTTTGATCTCTTCGGTGAAGAGCGCAATTTGCACCTCGGAAGATCCGGTATCACCTTCGCGGAGGTGGTATTTTTTGATGACCCGTTCTTTTTCTTTTTGCGTCAACATGGAAAAACAGTGGGGCTCTTGTCCCGCGAAGGAAATCTCGCGAGCTCCGGCATCTTTGACCTACTATACCACGTGTTCAGGGGTGCGAGTAAGAGCGTTATGTCGTACAATAAAATATATGGGGATACGCATTGCCGATCTGAAACAGGCCTTTCTCGAATATCTCGAAATTGAACGCGGCCGTTCGCCCAAGACCGCCGAGAACTACGACCACTACCTTGTGCGCCTTTTCTCGTGGCTCGCGGCCCGGAGGAAACGTACGCCAGAGGAGTTGATGCTGGACGAACTCTCCGAAGAAGCGATTCGGCAATATCGATTGTGGTTGAATCGGCAAGAACCCGTCTTATCGGTGGCGACGCAAAACTATCACCTGATTGCGCTGCGGATGTTTCTCAAATATCTCGCTCGGCGCGGTATTCCCGCAGTTCCTCCGGAGCGCCTCGAACTGGCCAAGCATCCGGAGCGCCAGGTCGCGTTTCTCGATGCCGACGAGATCGCTCGCCTCCTTGCCGCTCCGAAAGGAGAGAGTCCGCGATCACTCCGCGATCGTGCGGTTCTCGAGATTCTTTTCTCGACCGGGCTGCGCGTTTCCGAGCTTGTGGCCCTGAATGTTGACGCGGTGAACGTGGGGAAGGGGGAATTCTCGGTTCGCGGGAAAGGAGGAAAAGTGCGCGTGGCGTTTCTTTCTGATCGCGCGCGACAGGCTCTCGCGGCATGGCTTCAGGCCAGACGCGATATCGTAGAACCGGCCCTTTTTACGCGTATCCCGCGCGGGAAGAGCACCCGGAATTTCTCGCGCCTCACCGCACGTTCCGTGCAGCGGCTCGTGGAGCGATACGCGGTGAAAGCCGGCATCGTGGGCAAACGCGTGCATCCGCACGTCTTGCGTCACAGTATGGCCACGGATTTGCTGCGGAACGGCGCGGATCTTCGGTCGGTGCAGGCGATTTTGGGGCACGCGTCGATCACCACAACACAGGTCTACACACACGTCACCGATCCGCAGTTGCGGGAAGTACACCGGCGATTCCATGCGCGCTCAAGGTCATAGTGTTTCACGTGAAACGTGAGGGAAAAGGAAGCCCCCGTCTTCGGACGAGTTTTTACGGAAGATCGATGACGAGCGTTGCCCAGCCGAACCGATTTGCGCCGACGGGAACTCCCGTGTGAGGATCGAAAAATTCGTTGAAACCATGCTGCACGACGAGCTCTCGGGAGGTCTGGCCTATGTGGTCGGCGAGGTCGGTATAGCCGTGTTGTCGCAACCCGTGCGCGAGAAACCAGTTTGTGTTCATCGAGAGCGGCCCGCGCCAAATGCGGCGATGCCCACAGACGCGATTGTCAGGAGTGAAGCTTGATTCATTGATTGCCACCGAAGGAAGAGGGTATCGAGTCCAGAATTCTTTCGGATCGACGAGGTGCGCGACGAGTTGTTCCACGATGGGCCTCGGCAGGTCGGGGACGATAAGCGGCGTGAGGGAAATAATGGTTTTCACTTTGCTCTGTCGCTCTTGTGCTCCAGTGAGATTCCAGAAGAGCCCCGCGGATGCATCGAAGCACTTCGCAACAAGCGTGCGTAACACTCGAGCCGCTTGTGCTTCTGCCCATTCCGCGACGGCTGTGGCATGGCCGCGCTGCGATGTTTCACGTGAAACATTGGCGTGCTCCAAGCGACGCGCAAGCCGCCCGAGCGCTTGGAGGCCCTGGATATAGATGCTGTTCACGAGGACGTCCTCGATATGCCAAGGGCTGAGGCGAAAGATTGTCGGAAGGTGCTGTCCGAGAAGGACATTGAGTCCCTCGGGGATGCGGGGCTTGACGCCAAGACCGCGAAAACGCGGAGGCCGCACCCCGAGAGCTGCGTCGTAAGCGGGGCTGAAATCCAACCCTGATTCGTATTGCGCGATAATAGAGATGAGACCGTCGTGGTCGGGATCGCGCCCGCTGCTCAACCAGCGGTAATAGCGTTCGAGTACCGGTAGCGCCTCGTTCAGGAAGCGTTCGTCACCCGAAGCCAGCACGATGCGTTCTACTGCCTGGGCGAGGAGCGGCGGTTGGATGTGCGCGGTGGCGAGCGGTTTTTTCGTCCAGGGTAAAAACGAGAGGCGGCCGCGGCTCTCCAGGTAGTGCCAGGAGAACGGCGAGCGCCGTACGCGTTTTTGGTTCCAGAAGATAACGTGGGGAATGAAGCCGCTGGGTTCTTGGAACACAAAGAATCCGCGGAGTTCATCTTTGGCGCGTTCGATCTCGCCAAGGCGCGTCCACACAATTGCATGAAAGCATGAATCCCAGAACCACTGGAATGGATAGGCGGCGAGCGAAGGGACGCTGAATCGGTAACGTCGGCCGCGCCACTCCGCCGTTTCCGTATTTGCTTCAAGGAGCGCTTTCGCGCCTTCAGAGAGTTCGCGATAGTGCTGGGGTTCCATGTTCGGTGGGGAGGGGGGGAGAATCCCGATGCGTCTCACTTTATCATGGGAGAGGCGTTCAAGAAGAAAGAAGCCCGTGGGGGCTTTTTTTATCATTTCTCACTCGCTAGGACACCCCGCCTGGGGGCGGGGAGGAGTGGCGATCGTGAGAAATAGACCCTGAGCCGTGTCGAAGGGTTACGAAGGATACCACGCCCGGGAGGGCGTGGAGTTTTACTACGTTTCCGTTGCGGCGATCGCGTCTTTCAGAATGCGAAGACCGAGGCGGAGTTCGCTGCGCGAGATGACGAGCGGCGGCATGATGCGAATCGAAGGGTTCACACTCGGGATGCCGCAGGGCAGAAGAATGAGCCCGTGCGTAAGCGCACGGTGTCGGACGGCATCTCGGGTCGCCGTGTCCCGAAA
>MHSZ01000012.1:11282-12973 GCA_001824745.1 Candidatus Terrybacteria bacterium RIFCSPLOWO2_01_FULL_58_14
CAGTTTCTCTGCTCGGGCGCAAAGATTCCTGCGGTCGATCTCGGCAAGCGCTGCGAGTGCCGCCGCCGCTTTTGCGGGTTCCGCGCCGAACGTGGAAGATCGCTCGCCGGCTTCACGGAATCCGAAACGGCGGCTCATCACGACCGCGTTGACGTCTTGGACGCCTCCACCAAGCGATTTTCCGATGGTCACGATATCGGGCGTGACCCGCGGGCGCCTATAGGCCCACAGCGTCCCGGTGCGGCCCATGCCGGTTTGCACCTCATCGACGACGATCGCGACATCGTGGCGCCGGAGTTCTTCCACGAGCACGCGGAGTGCGCGCGTGTCGATCACCTGCATGCCGCCTTCACCCTGAACGATTTCGATGAAGAATCCGTTCATTTGTGACCACGCTGCTTCGGAGATTTCCGCAAGTTGCTCCTTGAGCGCATTTACCGCTCCAGGGGTGGTGGCCGCCGGAAAGTGCAGACGGATGACGTCGTAGGGCTTGGGATAATCCGTGACGCGCTGCGGTTTCCGTGGATCCATGAGGGAGCGGATACCGGTATTGCGGCCGTGGAACGCTCCCCAGAAACACCCGAACGTGCGCCGCTCCGGACGCGCTTTGATCATGGCGTCCAGGGCGACCTCGTTGGCGTCAGCACCTGATCTTGCGAAGAACACCGCACCCTGTCCTCTTACCGGCGTGCGCGAAAGAAGTTCGGATTTCAGCGAGACGCCGAGAATATTGGCGATATCGTGTTCCGGCAAGAACAGTACGCCGCCGATGCGATCGACTGCGCGCCGGATGCGCAGCAATGTCGAACCGAAGCCGAAGTTGTCGGTGCCGACGAATCCGAAATCGATGTAGGCGTTGCCATCCGCGTCGTACAGCGTCGCCCGTTCGCCCTTGCGCGGATTGATGACGATAGGAAAATCCACGGTGCTCTGCACCGAGACCTGTCGGTGTCGAGTTCGCCAGAAACGGTTTTCTGTTCCGTTGAGGTTCCGAAGTTCACCCGGGAGCTTTCTGCGACGCGCCATATGCGGTCTCCCTTCTTGGCGGTATTGGGAAGGTACGGTGCGCCCTCTATAGCAGGGGACCTCCTTGGCGACAAGGTGTTTCACGTGAAACAGAAACCCCGCATATTGCGGGGTTTACGTTTTGCTCCTAGGGCATCGCGAGGCGCTGTCGCGTTTTCTCGGGAAGCTTCGCGAAGGCGATCAGGCAAATCGCATGCGCCCAGGCAAGCGGCGTATGGTCATTGGGCTGACCATTCTGGTACGCTTCGGGAATCTCTCCCACTGGAGTGATTTCTCTCATGCCGCTGCGGAACCAGTATGTGGCGCGGGAAAAGTCGCGCAACTGCGATGAGACGATGGAGAGCCAGAACTTGAACATCGGCCATTCTGCCGAAATGCCGCGCCAGTGTCTGTCGGTGGAGCGGTAGTAGTCGTCGCCCCAGTAGCGATTGCACCCGCGGGTTTGGAGGAGGCGATGGCGCTCGCCGTTTTCGCCATCGTGTCCGTCGACAATCCGTCCGACGATTTCCTCGATACTCTCCGGTCGTACGATGACATGGTAGGGCCAAATAAGCGTGAGCTGGGCCGCATCGCAGTCGTGGCTGTGGTGCGGACGATCGCATCGGTCGCGTGATTCATACGGGAGGATTTCGTTGAGGCGCCGTTCACCAAGCGCAATGAGGGAA
>MHSZ01000012.1:12984-13835 GCA_001824745.1 Candidatus Terrybacteria bacterium RIFCSPLOWO2_01_FULL_58_14
CTGTTGTTTGATCCGCGTGAGCCCGGAGACGACCGCGCCGATCGAAGAGGCATGACGGATGAGACACTCTTCCCACATGCCGTAATCGGGCTTCTCCCAGTACTCCACGCTCCGGAGGTAGTGCACGAGCCGCTGGAGCGTCTCGAGGTCTTTGGCGTCACGGATCACTCTGGTGTTATGGAAGTCCGCATAGGCAACGAGATAGAGGAACAGACCGATGGCATCGAGTTGGTGATGCGACCATTGGTCATCGGGGGTGATCTCCGCAAAGGTGTCGGCATCGAACTTCGCATGGAAGACCATTCTCGGTCCCGTGTCCGGAGACGCGATGCGGGCGACGAGCTTTTCGTCGTACCGTTTGAAGAGGTCGAAAATAACCCAGAGCCCTTCGTTGAACTTCGTGTAGTCCTCGAGATAACGGTAGGCGAATGTGCAGTAGAGGTGGTCGCGGATCCACATTGCGGCGTAGTCGGGCGTGGGGGCCGCGATGAAGGCGCCGTTAGAACGGCGCAGCGATTCGAGTTTTTCAAGGATCTTCCGCTGGTCGAACATGGGCTTCTCCATGAATGTTCGTACTATTGAGAATACCATACGGTGAAAGAAAAACCCGCCCATCATTCGATGGGCGGGATGCTCGCGGGTCGGATAACTACAGCGGCGAGAGGCCGAGGACATCGCAGAGCTTCTGCGGCAGCATCTCTTTTTCGCACTCATGGTCGCACCCGGCCCGCAAGAGCTCTTGGCGGTATTCTGGCAGGCTCGACGTTGCGATGATGGGGCCCGTGAAAGTTTCCCGGAGTTTTCGTACCAGCGGTTGTGTCGTCGGGGCGTTTCCCGGTACGCACGCGTCC
>MHSZ01000012.1:13879-14067 GCA_001824745.1 Candidatus Terrybacteria bacterium RIFCSPLOWO2_01_FULL_58_14
GGCTTCTCTAATGGAAAACGCGCTGACGAGGGTTACTTTACCCTCGAGCCGGGAACCCCAGAAGTCATGAAATTGCTCCAGGTCTTCGACAACGAGCACCTTGGGGAGATTCATTCACTGCCTCCTCTGCAATGGGAACGAGCGCCAAGAAAAACCATCGCACGAAAGATTTATATCGTCAACGTACT
>MHSZ01000013.1:0-3127 GCA_001824745.1 Candidatus Terrybacteria bacterium RIFCSPLOWO2_01_FULL_58_14
ACCGGCAAGGTACGCTTCCAGTTCGCCTCATCCGATTGTGCCAACGGCGCAAGTAATCCTCCTACGTGCGACGCGGGAAGCTGGGGCGTGGGGCTGGGGGCGCTCTATATTGGCGGTGCGGCTTGTGGGAGCGCGGGCTGGTATGATGCGCCGGTGCCAAACGTGGGAGCAGAGATTACCTGTGCCTCGCAGGAACATGTTGCTCATCAGTACCATCGCTACCGGATCCAACTCTGCGCGCAGACGGATTGCGCTTCGACCGGCGGCACAAGCCCGAGCGTGACGGACGTCGTGGTAAACTGGAGCCCGTAGGGGATTGAGAAGTGGGGATTGAGGATTGGGAATTGGGGACGAAACGCGCGAGGCGCTTGAGCCCCACCCCTCAATCCTCACTCCTCAATGCCCACTCCGCACTCCTCAATCCTCACTCCTCAATGTCCACTCCTCACTCTTCAATCCCCAATCCCCGCAACGGCTTTACGTTGCTCGAAGTCGTCATTGTGATTGCGGTGACGGTGATTCTCGCTTCGGTATCGTGGGGATTTTTCGGCGGACTCCAGCATGGCACCGAGGTGGAACTCATGGGTAAGCGCATTGCTGCGGATTTTGCGCTTGCCCGCACTCGCGCTGTCGCCGGCGAGGATAACCGGAACTGGGGAATTCATTTCGTCAATGGGGCGAGTGATTACTACGAAATCTTTTCGACGCTGACCAACTACGCTTCCGGAACCGTGCGCGAGACCGCGTACTTGACCGCCGGTGTGACTTTTACCGATCCTGCCGAAGGGTTCAATAAGGATGTGATCTTCGTACGACCGGGCGGCACCACTTCGGCAACGAGCGTGGCGATCCAGGGTGCCGTGGGGGCCTCAACGATCAGCGTGAGCGCCTTTGGAGCAATTGCGGTACAATAAGCCCCGTTAGAAACCGGCCATGTGGTATGTGTATCTCCTCTCAAGCAAGAAGACCGGCAGGTGGTATATTGGATCTACGAGGGATCTCCGAAAAAGAATTTTATCTCACAATGCTGGGAGGAATCGGTCAACAAGGGCAGGGGCGCCATGGCGCATTATCTATTGCGAAATTGGACTGAATCGAGAAGACGCCAGGGCGCGAGAGAAGTACCTCAAATCAGGCCCTGGCAGGCGTTATCTCAAAAATCGGCTAAAATTCTTTTTCTCCTAAGGTTTCTAACGGGGTAAGTATCATGTTCAATCGTGGTCAATCGTTGCTTGAGCTACTGGTCGTCATTGGCGTCATTGCTGTGGTCGGCACGGTGGGCGCCCAGGTCTTCTATGTGGGCGCGCGCACGCAGAAAATCTCCGCCGAGCGAGAAACGGGGCTGCGGCTCATCGAGGAGACGTTCGAGGCGGCGCGGAATGTCGCCGACGCGGATTGGCAGAATATGGTGGCCATCACGAAGGGAACGACGCAGTACCACCCGGAGATTGGTTCGTGTCCCGGAGCCACTTGCGGACAATGGGTTATTACGTTGAATAGCGAGAACGTGGCGCTCAACGGCATCACGTATACGCGTTCGCTTACGGTGCAGAATGTTTGCCGTGATGCCTCGACACGGAACATCACCGGCGCAACCGACACGGGCGGCAGCACGACTGCATGCACCGCGAGCGGCGGCGCGTATGACGCTTCCACCCATCAGATCACCGCGACCGTGACGTGGTCCGGGGACACGATTTCGCTCATCCAATACGTGACGCGTTGGCAGAACCGCGCCTGCGCGCAGGCGTCGTGGGATAGCGTGGGCGCGGGGCCTGTCACCGGCTGCACGACCACCTTGTATGACTCGGCAACAAGCCTTACGACCGGTGCCACACTGCAGATCCAATAACATTGACGTCGCCGTTTCCGTTCGTTATCAAGCTAAGGGGGGACAGACCCCCCTTAGCTTTTGTCTATGCCGAGAAAACCAAGAGAAATCCGTACCGGAGGAATCTATCACGTCATACAGCGAGGCGTGGAGAAGCGGAAAATTTTCTTGAAGAACCAGGACTACAGCCGATTCATTCTCGGGCTGGAGCTTTTCAACGACGTCGCGTCCATGGATATATGGCAGCGTTTCTTCCAGCTAAAGCAAGGGGGGACAGACCCCCCTTGGAAGAAGCTTGAGGCGGTCCGAAAAGAGCGTGCGAAGAAGGCGTCTCGACTTGTGGATCTTCTGGCCTTCGTCCTTATGTCGAACCACATTCACCTTGTTATGCGAGAGATTCGAAAAGGAGGCATTTCCCTTTTTATGAGGAAAATGGGGGGGTATTCGACATATTTCAACAAACAGCATGATCGAGTCGGGCCCTTATTTCAGTCGCGTTTTAAGAGCGTCGAGGTAGAGAACGATAGACAGCTGAGGGCCATCTTTGCTTATGTGCACACGAACCCGGTGGAGCTTTGGGAGCCAGGATGGAAGGAACGGAAAGTTCGGAACGTTCAAGAGGCGTTGCGAAAACTGGAGGAGTATCGCTGGTCAAGCTACGGGGATTACGTTGGGAAGCCAACGTTTTCGCAAACGACCCAGCGTACACTCTTCTCGGATCTCTTTGGTGGAACCCAAGGGTGTCGTGAGGCGGTGAAGGAGTGGGTAAAGTATAAAGCGGCGCGTACGCCACGGGACTTCGGGATTGCCCTCGAATGACGCGTCGCGTTGTCGGCACGAAGCCGTGCGGGGTCGGACCCCGCACGGCTTTTGGGAACGGGGGTATGATAATATGAGAAAAGGAAAGGCGTGGATTTATGATTGTGACGCTCCGCCACTTTTCTTCAGAATCCAAGGGGGGTCTGTCCCCCCTTGGATTTGGGGTGGTGGTGGGGGTTGTTTTGATGGTGGCGGCTCTTGGGGCTGGTGTCTTTTTGTTTTTACGGTCCTCGGTGGCGATTATGCCGGTGGGGCCGGACGGGGAGGCGTGGGAGGCCGGAGGTGCTGCGGTGAGTTTCGCAATGGACGAAGAACCGCAATTTTTGTTGGAGAAGAGAGGAGTGAGGATTGGGGATTTGGGAATTCCCGTGGTGACCGTGCACGATAGCGAAGGCGTGATTGTTGGAGATATAGGACTGGAAGTCACCGTTCGAGACAGCGGCGTTCTCGGCGCGTCATGGGACGCGAAGCTCTCCG
>MHSZ01000013.1:3166-4436 GCA_001824745.1 Candidatus Terrybacteria bacterium RIFCSPLOWO2_01_FULL_58_14
CCGATGCGTTCCCGCCGTTTGAGCGTTTCACGCTGGAGGTGCAAGGCGCAACGCTTCGGTTCACGCGAGGGGCTTTGGCCGTGAACACCGAGCGCGACACGTATCGGCCGTTTGAGGAAGTGGCGTTCGGATTCGTTGTTGCCGATGAAGGAGGAAAGCCGGTATGCGACGCTGCGGCAACACTCTTGGTGGAAGATCCTGCCGGTAGAAAGGTGGAGCGGACGACGGAAAACGACGGCATTTTTCGCGATCCCCAGTGCGCTCTCCGTGCGGTAAGCGATGATCCGGACTATGCGGTGGACATTGCGATTGGCGACACGAGTGCTCAAGGGCAGGTCGAGTACCAACGCGAGGCGCGGCGGCAACTCGGGAAGCATCAGGTGACGGTGCGGGCGGAAGCGGGCGGCGAGCAGATCGCGACGCGCACAGTTTTTCCGGTGCGCGACGATGCGCCCCTGATTGTGGCGCGCAAGGGGCCGATGCGGGTTGTTGGCGGGGCCGCCTATCGTATGGAGATTGAAGTGACGACACGGGAGGCATTCTCTGGCACGTTCGTTGAGACGTTGCCAGAAGGATTTCAAGTAAGCAACGTTAGCGGCGAAAAGGCGGAGGTCGGCGATTCGCGACTCGCGTGGCGCGTGGATCTATCTTCGGGAGAAACCGCACGCCTTTCCTACGAGTTCACCGCCTTCTCTGACCGACCGGCGAAGTGGGGTCTGTCCCCACTTCGGCTCGAGGAGGATATGGGGGGTCTGACCCCCCTTGTGGCGGGGGAAATGGTCGAAGGAAGGGCGTGGTGGGGGTTGGTCGAAGCGCCGCCGTACTCGTTGGAGATTCCCGATCCTGCGATTCTGCAGTTCGGCGACCCGGCCGCATCGTGGAAGTTGGTCGAAGGCGCCATTATGGAATCTGGCCTGTCCGGCCAGGGAATCTCGAATCTGGAATCCGGCTTGCCGATCATCCGGCTCTCGTGGGAGGCAACGCTGCGCTACGGAGAGACGGTGCTCGAGCTCAACGAAGCGTCTGATCCCCAAAAGAAGCCCTATATCTGGACTTCTCGCGATGGTATGATGGAGGCGATAGGGGAGCTTCCGAAGGCCAAGGCCACGATTCGCTACCGCGTCAACGAAGCCGGGCAGCTCGTCGCATCCCTGCGCGTAGACAGTAGCGCACCGGAATCCATTAAAGATATTGATTTTCGTTTTGTGGTCGAGGGCCTGCCCGTCGAGGGCAGAGCAGCCGACAGCGCGAAGATGTCACGGCTTTTCTT
>MHSZ01000013.1:4450-15005 GCA_001824745.1 Candidatus Terrybacteria bacterium RIFCSPLOWO2_01_FULL_58_14
AGGCGACGTCGCGGGGGAGTACGAAGGAAGATAGCAATGAGGGTTTGGTGATACATTTTCCCACCGAGGCGGTGCAGAACGGTGAGAGCTTCGAGGCGGAACTCGTGGTGAGCGGAGAGCGGGAGAAATAATCCTCATTTGCGAATGCTATCCGAATGCCACAAATACGATATTCGTAGCGCCCTGCGGCGTCTGTCCTTACGAGGGCGGATCTCCCAATATATGGGGGGTCTGTCCCCCCTTGGAATGGGGAAGGGCCGCGTCGTCGTTGCCGTTGTTACGGCGGCGGTGTTTTTTGTGTTGGTGTCGTCTGCGGCGTTGGCGCAAGATATGACGTTCAACTGGGGCTACAACTTCCGGCAGACGACGCGCAACTGCACGCAGGGTGCGGTGGCGTACACGCTGGGCGTGAATGCGGTGTGTGGATGGTGGAAGGCGAATACGCAGCCCGCAAATCCGCGGGATGGCACGGCGATTGTTTCCCCTTTCACCGAGCTGAACAACGCCCAGTTGGACGATGATGTCCGTTGGTCAACCACATCGGCGAACGATCAGAACTGGGATTACCAGATTTATCAGTTTTCGCTGGCCAGCGTAGAATCGACCTTCTCGCAGTTGAAGATGGATTGGTACGGCAACAACGCTTCGGACACGGCCTCGGAAGATATCACGATGTATGCGTGGAATTTCAGCGCAACTTCTCCTTGCTCTCCTGGTGTTCCTTGCTGGGTTCAGATTGCTTCCATTGCGGCTGGCTGCGGCGGCGATTGTCAGCTTTCGGCAACGCTGACAACCGGCACCTCGCCGACGGTGGGTGCCGTGCTCGTGGACAATGCGAGTCGCGCGAACGCCTCGATTATGGTGCGAGGGCGGAGGTACGATTACGTGGGATCGTGCCCGTTCGTCTATTCGTGGGACGGCGAGCAATATCGTTTGGAGCACGAAGCGTTTCCTTTTGCGGCGATCAAGGCATCGGCAGGCGCAAGCTACGACCGCTTGCAGTACCTCAAGGAACAAGACGGCGAATACCGCCTTGAAGTGCGCGAGGAGCGCAAAGAAATATCGTGGATTGATCGCTTCCGTTTCTGGGTGGTGGATCACCCCGGGGCCGAGAGCTTCGTGATGCCGGACTTGGAGGGGCAGCTTCACACGGTCGCGGAGCCCCAGGAACCCACGGCATGCGACAGCGCGGGCGAAGATTGTCTTGAGGCCGTGCGCGCTTTCGACGACACGGTATGGCGCGCCGATTTTGACCAATCGGATTCGCTCTCGGCAAAAGACGTGCTCGCGCTCAAGTTCGACAAGCCAAACGATGCTCAGATCGCGAAACTTTTGCTGAAGGTCGAGAAACAGCTGACGGTCACGAAACTCTGGCAGCGGCACCTGGCAGATATCGGCAGCAACCGCTGGGGAGTTTGGCAGAAGGTCGTTTCCACGCCGCCGATGTCGTGGTTGTGGCAATGGTGGCAGGGCAGGGCAAATCTTTTGGTGCAAGTCAGCGACGGAAGTGAGTGGCGCACGGTGGGAAAGATTCTTCCGGGCCGCGAGCTTTGGGATGACTTTCTTATTGCCGCGGATGTTTCCGATATCGCAGGGGAAGTGCTCAATGTGCGGTTAGTATCACCCCAGGGCTTTTACGAGGTCAACAGCGTTGAGGCGGACTTTTCCGAAGACGAGGCGATGGAGGTGCGCGAACTCTCTCCGAAAGAGGCATTGCGCAATGCCTCCGATGATGTTCGTGAGGCGTTGGGGGGTGCGGACGACAATGAAGTAGAGCTGGTCAAGGGCGACCGTATCGGCGTGCGTTACGATGCGTTGCCGCCTGCAGCGGAAGGGCAGCATCGCAGCTTCGCGATCGCCATCAGCGGTTATTATAACTACATCATCCCCGACGTTTCGAGCTTAGCGGATCTCTGGCAGGCGGTTCGCGACATCGCCCGTTTCTCATCCCGGCCCGCAGAGTGGGCCATGCGCGCTGCCCAGCGGGCGCTCGAGGACCCCCCCGAGCACCACACGCTCCACACCGATTACTTCAGCATTCATGGCGCGCAGACGACCGTCTCAACAGTGGTGGGAGCGACCGGGACGCAGAACGCCAATATCGCAATCGGCGTAAACAGTCAGTTTCTCGGCGGTGCCTTCACGATCCGGCGGAGCGCTGCGGGCGCGAGCAACCTGACTTCGGTGAAACTCACCGAAATCGGCAGCGTTGCCGCAAACGCCAACATCAAGGCCTACATCTATCGCAAACAAGAAGCGGCGTGTAGCACCGGCTCGACCCTGCCGAGCGGCACCACGCTCTTTGGCAGCGCCACGTTCGGGTCGGGCGATGTCGCGACCATTACGGGTTCGTTCGATTACGGTACCGGCGGTGCGCAGCATTGCCTCTATGTCGTTATCGATTCTCTTAACAGCGTGCCGACCGCAGGACAGACGCTTGATATCGAGATCAATTATCCGTGGAGTGACGTGGTGGTGAGTTCGGGGTGGCCTGGGAATCCGGAGCCCCAGCGCATCGGCGGCGTGAGCACGATGGCCAACATGGCGACGATTTCCGGATCGCTCTATGGCACCGACGAGACCACTGCGCTCAACTGCACGACCCCCATACCGATGAAACTCGCGGTGAACGGGACAACCGCGTACACCACGAACTGCACCGGCAACCCCGGCACGTTCTCGTTTACGGGCGTGACGGCAACCGTGAACGATGTCCTCACGATTTGGCTTGACACAAACGGAGGTACGCGAGCGTCGTTGGTGTTCAACTACGGTACGTCATGTACCGGATACGCGAACTGCACCGGCCTCCAGCTTTTCCAAAATCGCGTGGTGTTATTGAGTAGGAATGGGTCGGTGATAAGCAGTACTGCATCGTCCAGTTGCGATAACGATACGGGGTCGGCCTGCACCGATAGTGATATCGGATTTACTGCCGAAGGATCTATCTTGACGTTGACATGGGCAACAAATGAACTTCATATTCCCGATGCCGGAATTGATCCGGACGTGACGGCGAGCGGTCTTGCGACGGCTCAGAAAATTCATATTGCGTCCAGTGCACGTCTTTTGGCGGACGGCGAAGTGAAGGTGACCGGCAGCGGCACTAGTACGACGTGCACGTCGGCGAGCGCAATACCGCTTTGCGTGCAAGGGACGCTCAACAAAACTACGGTGCCGGGCGGCAGCGGCGCGGCGGTGACGTTTGCCGGCGCCGCTGCCACGAATATTCCGCTTCACTTCGCTTACGGCAACCTCGCACTTGAGCCGCCGGCGGGCGTCACGTATACATTGGGCACCGGAAGCAGCCAGACACTGACGGTGGAATATTCGGCAGGCGGGGATTTGATTGCGGGGAAAAGCGACGGATCTGCCGGGGGTGTCGTGGACGGCGATGCATGGGATCCGGCGATTTCGCTCGGGAAGACGATGACCATTTATTCGAATGCGACGCTTATTCCCGGCACTGCAACATATACTACCCATACGTTTGCGAGTTTCGGTGATGTGGTGATCAACGGCACGTTTGGCGTTGGCGGCAACGTGACGTTCACGACTTTATTTGGCTTCACGGGCACCGGCATCGTGAATCTCTCTTCAACGAGCACCGTGGATCTGCGGCCTGGCGGGAATCAAATCTTTGGCACGACCTCGGGCACGAACAACTGGACGTTCGGTAACCTCACGTTTTCCAGCAGTAGCGGAATCTCCTCCACGCACACAACGCAGACCGGCGGCACTGGCCAGATCATTGTGGTGGGAACGCTGAAGGTGTCGAAGACCGGCGATACTGTGGCAACGATGCTCAACGCCGGCAATCGCACGTGGCGGTTGACGAATGGAGACAGTACCAATCCCCTTGAGCTCGATGAAGCAGGAGGGTCGCTCACCGGCAGCACCTCGACGTTCAGCTACGAGGGCGACAATGACACCGGCAACGTGACGGTCGAGAACGCGGCTTTCAATAACCTCGTGCTGGGTGGTTCTGTGACGGAAACATTCGCGCTTGAGGGCGCTGCCACGACTACGGGCGACTTGACGGTGAACGCCAACATGACGTTCAGCGGCAGCACGGATTTCACCGCACAGGGAGCCGTCGGCGCTGGTACGATCAATTTCTCGGGCGGTACCTTTACCCTTGACGGTTCAGGGAATTTCGGCGGCGCTGCGCCATGGACTTTCGCGAACCTCTCCTTTGGTTCGGGGGGCGCGTGGGCTAGCCGGAAGGTCGTTTCTTCCGTTTCAAACAACACTTCTTTTTCTCTCGCCCTCGATGCTGCCGATAATCCGGTGGTGAGCTATCATCCCGGGTCCGGCTCGGGGGGATGGCCGGTGAAAGTGCTTCACTGCGACGATTTCATATGCCAGGGCGTCAACAGTATCACCTCTTCGGGTTCTGGATGGCCCGCCCCGACAAATTCCCTCGCCCTCGATGTTGCGGGTAACCCGGTGGTGACCTATCGAGGCGATGGTTCTTTGCCCCTCATGATTCTTCACTGCGATGATTCCAACTGCGCTCCCGGAGGTGACAGTATTGCCACGGGTGCGAATGAGCGGGCGGATGCCGCCTCTCTTATGCTTGATGCTGCCGGTTTCCCCGTGGTTGCCTATTTCCAGTGGACTCAGGGCGTTACTGACGATCTCAAGATCCTCCACTGCAACGACGTCAACTGCGTCGGGGGCGATGAGAGTATTGTGGCCGTGGATACCGTAGGTTCGGTCGGTTTGTACCCCTCTCTTCGACTCGACGCTTCAGGCAACCCGGTGGTGAGCTACTACGATCAGACCAATGCTGACCTCAAAGTTCTCCACTGTAACGATCCGAATTGCGCCGGTGGCGACGAGAGCATCAATTCGCCCGACACCACGGGCAATGTCGGGTGGCACACCTCCCTCGCCCTCGATACTGCCGGTAACCCGGTGGTGGGTTATTACGATGCTACGCTCGGCGACCTAAAAATCCTCCATTGCAACGACCCTAACTGCGTTGCAGGCGGTGATAGCATCGCTTCTCCCGACACCGCGGGCTCCGTCGGCGAGTTCCTCTCGCTCGCGCTTGACGCTTCGGGCAATCCGGTAGTGAGCTACTGGATTAATGATAGTTTCGACCTCAGGATTCTCCGCTGCGGCGATGCTAACTGCACCAGCGGTAACAGTATCACTTCCGCGGACACCACGGGCGATGTCGGTCGGTATAGCTCCCTTCGATTAGACTCTTCGGGCAACCCCGTGGTTGCCTACTACGATCAGAGCAACTCGTCCCTCAAGGTTGGTAGTACGCCGAGGACGAGAGCAATGGGCGCGGGTACGATCACCGTTAATGGAACCCTCACCGTGAATGCGAACACGACCCTCGACCTCAACACCAACGACAAGCCCGTGGATGCCAACGGCGCGGTGACGATCAGCGGCACGCTGCAGGCGCCGTCGGATCCCGCCACGAGCTTCACGGTTGCAGGGAACTTCACGAATACCGGCAGTATCGCACACAACGGCGGCACGGTGACGCTCGATGGCACCACTTCCACAACCTTTGCTTCCGGTTGTGCGGGTGTGACAGTGTGCCCGAGCGATAAATATTTTGGGAATCTCACCATCAATAAGACCAGCGGCACTGATGCAAACGACAATGTGTCATTCGCCACTAATGGCCTTCGCCTCGACGGCACCCTCACGATTACTGACGGCGAACTCGTGCAAAGTTCGACATTCAACGTGTGGGTCGGAGCGGTTTCTGTTGCTGCGGCAGGGAAGTGGAATAACGATTTTATCGATTCGCAGGGCGATCTCACGCTCGCAGGTACGTTTACGAATAATGGCAGCGTAAGCTTCAATTCCACTGGCGACGGCTGCACCGAGGGCGATGTCATTCTCCTCCGTTCAAGCGTGAGCGGAACCCCGCGCGCATGGGCCGGAACCGGTACGTTCAATATGCAAGATCTCGATGTGCAGGACCAGGGCGGGAGTGCGGCGATTACGGTGCAGGGCGGCACGTGTGGATCGCCCAACAGCAACGCTGCCAACTGGACGTTCAACATCTGCGGCGACGGGGCCGATTCTACCTGCGGCGCGCCATCTTCGCCAGCAACCGGCGAGCTCACCTCGACGACCTTCGACACGCAAATCGCAAACCCCACGTATAACTCCCTGCTCTGGAAAGGCACTGCAGGAACTGGCAAAGTGCGCTTCCAGTTCGCGTCGTCCGATTGTTCCAACGGCGCGACCAACCCGCCGACGTGCGATACCGGTACATGGAGTTACGTGGCCTGGGACGGTTCGAGCTGTAATGCGTCTGCTTGGTATGACGCACCGAATCCGAATATTGGAGCGGAAATCCTCGGCGCGTCGCAGTGCCATCTCGGGCATCAATACTACCGATATTATATTCAGCTGTGTCTTGGACCGAACTGCACCGAGACGACCGGCACGAGCCCGTCGGTGGAGGATGTCGTGGTGAGTTGGAGCCCGTGAGTGTGAAGCGAAGAGCGACAAGCGAAAAGCGGAAAGAGTGGGCGGTGAATAAAAGGTATGAAGTTTTCTCTAGATAAAACGGGTCGAGCCGCGCGTGATTCCACTCGTCGGGCTCTTCGTTCGCTACTTTTCGCTCACCAGCGTGGATTCACGTTGATGGAATTGATTATTTACGTGGGGGTGTTGGTGGTGATTGCGGTGGCGATGGTGAACGTGTTACCCCTCCTTTTTTCGGGGAGGGGGAATGTGGAATCGCGCCAAGCGGTGCGCGAGCAGTTGGGATTTTCCCTGGAGCGGATTGCGCAAGACGTGCGGGCCGCTTCCGTAATCACGACGCCGGCGAACGCAGGAGACGCGAATCCGACACTTCTTCTCACGATCGGCGGCGGCATCAGCGTTACCTCTCCCGACATCGCAGGGGATGTCGGTCAGCACAGTTCTCTCGTCCTCGACGCTTCCGGCAACCCGGTGGTGAGCTACTGGGATTATCCCAACTCCGACCTCAAGCTCCTCCACTGCAACGACGTCAACTGCGCTGCAGGCGGCGACAGCATCACCTCGCCCGACACCGCAGGCAATGTCGGTGGATTTACCTCCCTCGTCCTCGACTCCTCGGGCTTTCCAGTAGTGAGCTACTACGACTACCTCAACGGTGATCTCAAGCTCCTCCACTGCAACGACGTCAACTGCGCTGCAGGCGGCGACAGCATTACTTCCCCCGACACCACAGGTTACGTCGGGCGGGAAACCTCCCTCGCCCTCGATGCCTTGGGCTACCCCGTGGTGAGCTATTATTATGAGGCCGACGCCGCTTTCCAGGTCACCGCCGACCTCAAGCTCCTCCACTGCAACGACGTCAACTGCGCTGCAGGCGGCGACAGCATTACTTCCCCCGACACCGCGGTTGATGTCGGTGAGTACAACTCTCTCGTTCTCGATGCCGCGGGCTACCCCGTGGTGAGCTACTTCGATGCCACTAATTCCGACCTCAAGCTCCTCCACTGCAACGACGTCAACTGCGCTGCAGGCGGCGACAGCATCACCTCCCCCGACACCGCGGGCTTCGTTGGTTCGCACACCTCTCTCGCCCTCGATGCCGCGGGCTATCCCGTGGTGAGCTACTTCGGTGCCACCACCGCCGACCTCAAAATCCTCCACTGCAACGACGTCAACTGCGCTGCAGGCGGCGACAGCATTACTTCCCCCGACACCACAGGCAACATCGGCTGGCACACCTCTCTCGTCTTCGATGCCGCGGGCTACCCCGTGGTGAGCTACTACGATACGACCAACACCGGTCTTAAACTCCTCCACTGCAATGATTCTAACTGCACCCTTGGCGATACCGTCACCTATTGCGTTGCTACCAATCAGCTTCGGAGAGCTGCGAGCGGCGCTGCCTGCGACGGCACCGCGCCCGCGCTTACGCCAACCACGGTGACGGTCGCAGCCCCAACGTTTACGCGCGTGGTGAATACGAACACGCAGTTTGGCAGGACAACCGTTGCGATCCAGATATCCCTTGCCATGACCGCGGGCGATGCCGTATCCGGCGAGCAGTATACCGAATCGCTGCGTACGACGGTGACGATGCGACCGTGAGTATGCATAATCCTCATCCACGAATCGTATCCGAATACCACGAATCCGTTATTCGGGGCATTCGGATCGCGCCGTATTCGGATTATCGAAGAGGGGTGGCCGCCTTGCCGCTCGCTCTTGCGATTCTCGCAATCATCATCGCGGTGGGATCGGGTATCCTTATCGTGTCGTACGCGCAGTCGCAGGCGGCAGCTGCGGCCGGCCGCACGGTACAGGCGGTGCAGTATGCGGAGGCGGGTGCGCGGGACGCGCTCATGCGCATCGCGAGGAACAGGGATTTCAATAACACGGGCGGCTACACGATCGAGTTTGTGAGCGGCGGCTGCAGCGGCACCCAGGAGGGGTGCGTCACGGTGACGGTGAGTACGGCGACCACCCCGAAAGTCATTGTTTCCACCGCCCAGGTGCGGAATACCACACGGGCGCTTCAGGTGGACGTGACGTTCGACGCCTCTTCCAACGGCGAGATCACGAGTGTGGTGTGGACGGAGCTCTAGGCGGGAATCTAGAATCTGGAATTTGGAATAGCAGGGGCCCCAGAACCAGAGTTCGCCTTCGGCGAACACGGTTCGGGGCTTCCCTGAACCGTGCCAGCGGGCACTGGTTCAGGGGTTATCCACAGGAGGGGGCTGCTTTTCACAGGAAGAGGCCCCCTTCGTGGCATAATGGGGGTGGTCCGTTCTCAAGGCGATTTTTGCCTTGAGAAACGGCGTGGAAGGAGGTGAGATCATGCCCACAGATTATCCAGTTTCCTACGGTACGCTGTGGTCGGACGTGCTCTCCCGCTCTTTCCAGAACCTCTGGGAAGGGTTGATTGCGACCGTTCCGACCATCATCTTCGCGCTTGTCATCCTCCTTTTGGGGTGGATCATCGCGTTGGCTCTTGAACAGGTTATCGCGCGACTGCTCAAGGCGCTCAAGCTCAACGAGCTTCTGGAGCGTTCCGGAGCCCTGGAGGCCTTCAAGCGCGCCCACATCGGGATCGACGCGAGTAAGTTTATCGCCGCACTCGTGCGGTGGTTCGTCTTCCTCGTCTTCCTCATCGCGGTGGCGGACGTGCTGCAACTCGCGGCCTTCAATGCGTTCCTCCGCCAGGTGTTGCTCTACATCCCGAACATCATCGCTGCAGCCCTCATTCTCCTCGTTGCAGCGATTGCCGCCGATCTTCTCGATCGGTTGGTCTCGGGAGCGGTGCGTGCAGGGGGATTTGCGTACGGCTCGCTTGTCGGGTCACTCGCCCGATGGAGCGTGTTTGTTTTCGGTATCATTGCAGCCCTTCAGCAGCTTGGTATCGCGACAGCGCTTCTCCAGACGCTCGTCACCGGATTGGTTGCGATGATTGCAATCGCCGGCGGCTTGGCGTTCGGTATGGGAGGCAAAGACCTCGCGTCCGATGTCTTGGAACAGTTCCGCCGCCGCCTCTCGTAGTATTGGGATTCGGCACCAAGATATGTTTTCGCCTCGGCTTGGCCGGGGCGAACGCATTATTCATCCGATACTACGAATACGAATCGTACGAACATACGAATATCGGTGATAGCCTGCGGGATCCCGAAGGGACGGCTTCGCCATTCGTATATTCGGAACATTCGTATTCGTAGTATGATGGGAGACGATGCAGGGTCTTGATGAGTTGCGAGCGCGGTTTTTTCGTTTCTTTACCGAACGGGGGCATGTGGTTGTCCCGCCTTCGTCGCTCATTCCCGAGGATCCGTCGGTGCTGCTCACGACGGCAGGGATGCAGCAGTTCAAGCCCTATTACCTGGGCGAGCGGAATCCGGAGAAGGACATCCACGCATCATTAGGGAGGCCGTTGGGGGGGGCTCGCGCGACCTCGATTCAACCCTGCGTGCGGACGTCCGATATTGAAGAGGTGGGAGATCCGACTCATCTCACGTTTTTTGAAATGCTGGGGAACTTCGCCTTCCAGGGGGCGTACTTCAAGCGCGAGGCGATTGCGTACGCTTGGGAGTTTCTCGTGGAGGAGCTTGAGATTCCCAAAGAGCGCTTTTGGGTCACGGTATTTTCAGGAGATGCAACGGTTCCGCGCGACGAGGAGTCCTTGCTCTTTTGGCAGGAGCTCGGCATCCCCGAGGAGCGCATTTGGGCGCTTGGCCGCGAGGATAACTTCTGGGGGCCCACGGGGGCCGAAGGTCCGTGCGGCCCTACATCCGAGATCGTGTACGATCGGACGGGGGTTGCATGCAGCCGCGGATCGGATTGCGCTCCGGATTGTTCCTGCGGACGATTCGTCGAGCTTTGGAATCTCGTGTTCAACGAATATTTCTGCGATACGAGCGGAACCCTTACGAAGTTGAGTGCTAAAGGCGTGGATACCGGCATGGGATTTGAACGGTTAGCGCTCGTGATGTTTTCGGCCCCGGATGTCTTCACGACGCCGTTTTTTTCCGAGACGCTTTCTTGGATCGTCGCACAGAGTCCGGTGTTTCCCGAGGAAGCACGGCAAGAACTTATCCATCAC
>MHSZ01000013.1:15048-17969 GCA_001824745.1 Candidatus Terrybacteria bacterium RIFCSPLOWO2_01_FULL_58_14
AGGCCGCGGTGAGATCGGCGCGTATCGTCGCCGATCATCTCCGAACAAGCGTTTTCCTCCTTGAAGCCGGCGTCCTTCCCTCGAACACCGATCGCGGCTACATTCTTCGGCGTCTCATCCGGCGCGCCGTGTTGCACGCGAACATCCTGCAGCTTCCTGTGACGTGGGTTGAGGCGTTGCTCGAGCGGACTGCGGCACCGTACGCGCTATCGTATCCCGCGCTTGCTGCCGCGCAGAAAAGTACTCTCGCGGCGTTCCAAGAGGAGGCCGCGCGTTTCTCCCGCGGATTGACTCGAGGACTCCGGGAGATGGAGAAACTCGTCGGGGAACGGCGAAAAGAACGAAAGGCCCTTTCCGGCGCGGATCTTTTCCGGCTTTTGGAGACCTACGGGTTTCCTTTAGAGATGAGCCGTGAACTCGCGCGGGAAAAGGGCGCTACGGTAGATGAACAGGATCTCGAAGCGGTGCGAGAACAACACCGGACGCGTTCGCGTGCGGGGATTGAGCGGAAGTTCGGCGGCCACGGCCTTCTTCTCAACACCGGAGAGTTGAAAGCCGCAAATAAAGAGGAACTCGGAAAAGCGACGCGGCTCCACACGGCAACGCATATGCTCCAGGCAGCGCTTCGCCAGATACTGGGCTTGGAGGTGGAGCAGCGGGGTTCGGATGTCACCGCAGAACGTCTCCGGTTCGATTTTTCCTTTCCGCGAAAAGTCACCCCCGATGAAGTGAAGGCGGTGGAGAACCTCGTGAAAGAGAAAATCCGAGAAGATCTTCCGGTTGAGCGAAAGGAAATGCCGTTTCGCGATGCGGTTGCGTCCGGCGCCCTCGCGTTTGCCAAGGGCGCTTACCCGGAAACCGTTTCGGTCTATCGCATCCCGGGATTCTCCGCCGAAGTATGCGGAGGGCCGCACGTTGCGCGTACCGCGGAGGTGGGGGAGTTCCGCATCGTGAAAGAGGAGGCGTCGGCGGCAGGGGTGCGGCGCATCCGCGCCGTCGTTTTGTAGGGCGAGCGCCACGGCCCTCGAAATACTACCCATTACTTCCAGTTGATTATTGTCCCCAATGCCTACCCCAAGTATTTCTCGGCCCGTGGCCCTCGCCTCAGTAGCTTTGCCCGTATTCGGAGATGGGGTAGTATGAGTAATGTACGGATCTTTTCTTCGTTTCGTAAAGATGCGGATGTCGCGGCGGTGATTCGATGGCATGCGGCGCGGTGGCAACTTTTCGTCTTTCCGCAGGGAGAAATGGCGCGCGGTTTTCCCGAGCGCCGCGCGGAAGGGGTGGAGATGGGAGATTTTCCGTTCTCTCGCCTTTCCGGCATTCCCGATCCGCTGATCCTTGCGTTGCCGATTGACGCCGGTACGGTGCACGACGTGCGTATTCCGTGGCAGCGTTCGCTGCCGCGGGAACCGGTTTCTCTCACGGAGTTTCGCACCGTGCTCACCGAGGCGAGAACGCGGGCGCGTGAAGCGGCTCGCCGCAGGGGGTTTTCCGGCGGCGACGCGGCAGCGGAAATACAAACCGTTCGGCACGTACTCCTGGACGGCAAGCGCCTTCTCAACCCGGTAGGATTTTCCGGAAGAACGCTCGTCGTTTTCGCGACCGAGACATTCTTATTTCCTCCAGCTGCGGATTTTCTTCAAACATTTTCGCAAAAACTCCCTCAGCGGCGCATTCTCACACTTCTCCTCGACGATGCCGTGCGCGAGTACGCGTTTCGAGGTCGCTCCGCACCTGCCCGCTTGTCCAGTTCGGGGCCGGGGTCTGAAAGGACAATATCCCAGGATGCGTTCGTGGTGCTCGACGAAGAAGCGACTGCGGTGTGGACATTCACGGACGGGATGGCGGGGGAGCGGACGAGTATCGCAATCGGTCAGGCGAGCATGCGGAGACATTTCATGAGAAGTTTTGGGTTCGCGTCGGAATCGGAAGACGAAGCGGGGCGCATCCTTCTCGCTTTCGGCGAGCGCCGCTTAGGAACGACGCTCATGCGGAGAATCGATACAGCACTTCTTCCCGCATTTCGTTCGTGGGCAGAGGGGGTTTCGCGCGCAATCTCTCCCCTCCACCGCCATCGTGAACCTGGCGAAATCACGGTCGTTGCGGCTGTCCCTTTCGCACCTCTGTTTTCGCGAGCATTCGGCACTCGCACGTTGCGGAACGCGTTTCCCATGTTCGGCTCGCCGCGCTTTCGGATAATCCCACTCGTTGAATTCCTTGGGCTCTCGCCAGGAATCCCCTGGGAAGAACTTCAGGCGGCTGCATGTGCGAGGGTGGCGCGATTGATGCCAGGTCTTGCTTCTCTCTAAGACGGAATACATTCCTCATGGCACTCCTCGAGTTTCGCCACGAAGATGACCTCCTTACGATCATCGATCGGGTGCTTCAAGCGCCCGACGATGAACTCGTGCTCGATTTTCCTGAAGGTTCGCGACTGTTTGCAAGCGAAGAGAATCTTGCTCTGCTCAAACGCGAGGCCGAGGCGGGAGGAAAAAACATTTCCTTGAGAACGCTTGATGCTCGGGGGCATTTTCTTGCCGGCCAAGCCGGGATTGCTCTTCTTCGGGAAGTCCCGCCTCACGCAACTGAATCGGGGCTCGCCAGGCCGGGGTCTGCTCGCCTGCCCGGCCAGGGGCAAGGGCGCAGGTTTTCCGATATCCTCCCGCCGCGGCCCCACGGGAGCGAAGAGCGAAGAGCGAAGAGCGAGGAGGATGAAAGGGAGGAGCGCCCGTCCGGGCAGGAAAGAGCGAAGAGCGGGGAGCAGTACGCCCACCTCAGCGAACTCTTACCGATCCCCGAAGCGTCTGCAGCGCGGCTGAAGGCCGCCGTGAGGATTCCGAAATTCCCCCGCATCCGTTTTCCCTGGACTGGGAAAGCCACAAGCGGGCGCGCGGGGAAGCGATTGCTTGATATCGCGA
>MHSZ01000014.1:0-2829 GCA_001824745.1 Candidatus Terrybacteria bacterium RIFCSPLOWO2_01_FULL_58_14
TCGAAGGGTGAGTGAAGTCGAAGAGCTTCCTATGGCTTGGTACGTCTACATAGCCAAAACGAAGAACGAGAGATATTACACGGGTATAACCAATAACACAGAGAGACGCATTGCACTTCACAATGGCGGTGAAGGATCTCGAATGGCACGAGAGCAGGGGCCATTTGAACTTGTATATGTTTCTGCACAATTTCCGAATAAGTCGGAGGCACGAAAACGTGAAATACAAGTTAAGGGCTGGACTAAGGATAAGAAGAAAAAGTTGATTTCTGGCGAATGGCGCTAACCTCTTGATTCCACCGCCAACCCGAGAGAATTTTTCAGGAGATTCGCTCGCGAGGGATTTTTATGCGCGTCTCTTACACCCAACTCGACACCTACAAGCAGTGTCCGCGGAAGTTCAAGTTTTATATCGACCGTGCGCCGCAGGATTTCTCGCGCACGACAGCACTGCGTTTCGGAACCGCGGTGCACAAAGCGCTGGAATTTGCCTACGCCAAACGCTACCAGGCGCCGCCCGTCGAGCGCGTCATCGCGTATTATCGGAAGATCATGGACGAGGAGACCGATCCCGACGTGCGAGAACTTTTCATCCGTGGAATCCCGGCGCTGGAGCGGTACATTGCGGCGAATGATCCGCGGAAACTTCGGGTGCTCGCGGTGGAACAGAAGTTTGTGGTGCCGTTGACCGATGCGCACGAAATGGTGGGCGTGATCGACCGTCTCGATATGCTTCCGGACGGCTCCTTTGAGATTATTGACTACAAGAGCGGGAAAATTCCTGATGCGAGGAAGCTTTCCGAAAACTGGCAGATCGCGATTTACCAGTTTGTGAAGCAGCAGCAGCTCCAGACGAAGCGCATCCAGGTTTCGCTCGTCTATATCCTCTACGACGGCCATAAACTGACGTATCGCTTCGGTCGCGATGAACTGGGCCGCATTCGTGAAGCGATCCTCCGGCAAGTCGCGGAGATGGAGCGGGATACGACGTTCCCCACACACGTGACTTCATGGTGCGCGACCTGCCCCTACCAGCCGATCTGTCCGGCCTGGAGTCATCAGCGTGCGGCGCGCGAGGTCGTCACCGGCAAGGAGCGCGAGGAGGAGCTTGTGGATATTCAGGCGAGGGTCGACCGATTGCTGGAAATCATGGCGCAGCAGAAGCGTCTGGCCGAAGAAGCAGCAGCGCTCAAGCAAGCGCTCGCACAGTATGCAAAAGGGCGGAATCTCACGCGTCTGTTCTCCGACCTCGGCACGGTTTCCCTATCGTTCCGCAGACGCGCGGCTTACGACGTCGTCCAACTCGTCGAAGTCCTGCGGGAAGATCTGCTCCGGAAGATTGTGAAGACCGTAGATATCAAGAAGCTCGAACGGGCGCTGCCGTATCTGAAGCCGGAGGAGCGTGAACGGATCGAACATTTCCGGCGCGAAGAGGAACGCGCGAGCGTGGTGGCGAGGCCGCGCATGGACGAGGATACCGAGGCGCTCTTAACTCCGTGAGGATATGGGTTCGTCAGCATCCGGAATTGTGTTCCAGCCGCCGTTTCCCCCCAAGCGCTCTTTCTCTTTGCCGCTCGTCATCATCGCTACGGCGACCGCGGCTTTGTTGCTGGCCTTGGCCGTCGTGCTGGTTTTCGGAAGAGAGGACCGGACACCCTCGGCGTTTGGGGGCGGCGAGTCGGCACCGATCGCAGATCGCATCTTTTTTGCCGAGGCGCACTGGCGATCGCTGCGGGATGGAGCGGAGGAAGCATTCTTCTCGGGCTACCGGGATGGCGCCCTATGGAGTATTGCGGCACCCGAGAGCGCTGGGATGCCGATAGGGGAGTGGAAGTTTCCCGAGGGGGTAAGCGAGGCATTCCAGAAACTCGAACAACGGTTTCGGTTTTCGTCGCTTACGTTTTTGGCGCCGATCTCTCGCGCTCCCGAAGAAAATGAATCTGCTATCGCGTCGTTTCGGCTTATCGGCCGGAGCGGCGAATTCTGGGACGTGCACGCGACGATCCGCACCGACGTTCACGGTGCGATCCAAGAAGAACGCTGGGAAATCTCGCCGGCCTCTGTTATACTGGAAACGGGTGACGAGCAACCCAAACGTTGAATCATGTCGTTTCTTGCAAAGATAGAGGAGGGCGTGGAAGCAGGGCTGCGGAGGTTCGGCGTGGCCGTATTACAGCTGACGCTCGGGCTTGTCTATGTATGGTTCGGGTGGCTCAAGCTCGTTGACGCAAGCCCGATCATACCGGTGATTCGCGTAGCTTTCCGCGAAATGCCCTATCCGTTCTTTCCGTATCTCCTCGGCTCCTGGGAGATCGTCATCGGTGCCGGACTGCTCTTGCCGTTCTTGCCGCTCCCGCGGCGGATTGAAACGGCGATCGTGCGGATCGCTTTACTGCTTCTTTTTCTCCAACTGTGCGGCACGTTTGCGGCGGCAATCCTCGCTCCGGCCGCCTTCTTCTCCCCGACGTTGCCGTACTTGACCGTCGTGGGAGAGTTTCTCATGAAAAATCTTGTATTCGCTGCAGCGGGTCTCGTGATCGCAGGCCACCTTCGAACTCCCGATGATACGTTCCGTAGATTTGAAGATTAGCATCTATGCCCGAAAACCCGACACCATCTTCGAGTCCGCACATTCTTCTCGTGGAGGACGATGTGTTCCTCGTGCGCGCCTACGAGGCCATTCTCTCAAGCGAGGGTTATCAGGTGCACGTTGTCGCAGACGGCGAGGCGGCGCTCAAAACCCTCGCCGAAGAGCCGCTTCCCGCGGTGATTCTCTTGGACCTTATGCTCCCGCACAAGTCCGGCTTCGAAGTGCTTGAGGCGATCGGC
>MHSZ01000014.1:2848-5682 GCA_001824745.1 Candidatus Terrybacteria bacterium RIFCSPLOWO2_01_FULL_58_14
GCCAAAGAGTACTTCGTGAAGGCGGATACCCCGCTGGAGCAGGTGGTGGAGGCGATCAAGCGTTATCTCCCCAACGGGAAATAGCGTGACCTGTGGATAAGTCGGTTAGGCGATTTGAGTATCTGGCTGTGTTATAATGAACTCGTATGAATCACCCATCTCGTCGCGGCTTCACGCTCCTGGAGCTCATCATCGTCATCGCGATCCTCGCGATTCTCTCGGTCGCGGTTATTCTCGTCATCAACCCCGCAGAAACCCTGGCCCGCGCCCGCGACTCGCAGCGTTTCTCTGACCTTGCCGCTGTCAAAGCCGCGGTCGGGCTCTACCTTACGCAGGTGTCGCCGCCAGACATGGACGGTACGGGTGCCTGTGCGACTAACGCTTGGGTTGCCACTACGACCGCAATCACCGACGTAGGAGGCGTCTGCGGGGCCGCAACCGCTGCCGTACTAGAAGCCGGTGCCGCGATTGACAACACTGGATGGGTACCCGTGGCCCTGACCGCTATTCCTGCCAGTATCGGTGCACCGCTTTCCAACTACCCTCTTGATCCGAATCCACTCGTGACCGCGGCAGCTGTCACCGAGACGGATCGTACCTACATTTACCGTTGCGACGGCACGAACAACACCTTCGAGGTCAACTCTTCACTCGAGAGTGCTCTCTACCGCAACGGCGGGACGGATGACAAGGAGCAGGCCGACGGTGGCAACAACCCCAACGCCTACGAGATCGGAACAGATCCGGGCCTTGATCTCTGTACCGCTTGGTAAGGTACTAGAGTAGTGGAGATACCCACCGTCTTCTTCATTGCGCGGCTCATCGTGCTCGCCTCGGGACTCCTTCTCGGGGCGAGCTTCGTATTGGGTGATGCGTCCTCGCCGGCGATCACTGGGCGTATGCGCAAGTTCTCTCATCCGCTTCTCGGCGGAGCGTTTCTGCTCGTAGCTGTCCTTATCGTGGGGGAGCCCACGACGTTTTCTTGGTGGCAATACCAAGCATGGGCAGCAGATCCCCGAAGCCAACTTCTTCTTCCGCCCACCGCGCCGATCTCCTATTTTCTCAGTTACGTCTTTCTGCACTTCTGGGTGTGGCGCATCCTGGGAGGAATAATCGCCCTCGCTTTTTTTCTCCTCGCGGATCGTTTCATCATTCGTCCTTCGCAAGGGTTTCGGATGAACAGGAGGGAAGCAGCACTCATCGCATTCGGCATGATGCTTTCCGGCTGGCCCTATCTTCTGGTGTATTTTAGTGCCGTCTTGCTGCTCTACGTATTCATTCTCGTCGGCATGCGTATGGTGCCGCGCTTCCGAAAAACCGGAGAGGCGAGATTTCCCGTCGCATTACCCGCAACATTGGCACTTCTCATTATTCCCTGGGCGCACGATATCATCGTGGCGCTTGGCCTCACGGTGCTGCGCGTGACCGTCTTGAGCGTGTAGCGCATAAGGGGGGACAGACCCCCCTTATGCATACAGAAGATATGGCGCCCCGATGAACAGCGGAACGCTGCGTGGGGCGAACCAGAGATCGCCTATGGCGACTACAGTTCACCCTTACCCTGAACCGGAATCCGCCTTAGGCGGACACGGTTCAGGGTGCTAAAATAGAAGAGCATGCACATCGCGACAGAGGATCTCAAGCAGCTGATTTTGGGCTCCCGACTCGTCGGCCTCGAGGCCCTCACCCGCGCGGTCAACGAGGCCGTAAAGGCCAAGCGCGATGTCTCCGAGGCGCTTGTGGAGACCGGAATAATTTCCGAGGCGTTTCTTGTGGATCTTCTGGCGCAGTATTTCAACGTTCCGAAAGCGGACCTCCATTCAAAACCCATCCCTCCGGAAGCTCTGCAGCTGCTGCCCGAATCCTATGCGAAAGCGCACAACGTGGTGGCGTTCGGCCTCGGTAGCGATGAGGCGGGGCAGCAATACGTGCAAATCGCGATGCGCGACCCCGGCGATTTGGAGACACGTTCATATGTGGAGAATAAGCTCAGTATTCCCGCGCGCGTGGCGATCGCCTCTTTAAGCGAACTCGACGAAGCGTTCCGGCAGTATCGTTTCGGTATCGCCTCGGAGTTCTCGCAAGAGATCGAAACGAAGCTCAAGGAGTTTTCCGCCGCGGGCCAAGAGCAGGATTTAGCCCAGCTTGCGACCGCACTTCCGGTCGTGAGTATCATCGAGCGGATTCTGGAACACGCGGTCTCGTTGCGGGCATCGGACATTCACTTTGAACCATTCGAAGAATTCTTCCTGATTCGTTATCGCGTGGACGGAGTATTGCGGGACGTGCTCATCCTCCCGGGTTCAGTGGCGCCGATTTTTGTTGCGCGCGTGAAAGTACTCGCCAACCTGCGCGTAGATGAGCATTTAGCGCCTCAAGACGGCCGATTCACATTTCAAATGGAACGCGAACGGATCGACGTGCGCGTTTCGATTGTACCGGTGTTTTGGGGCGAGAAGACGGTGATGCGGCTTCTGCGTTCTTCCGTCCGCCTTACGAGTTTGCAGGCCCTAGGGTTTGGGGATTCCGGGCAGCAGGCGCTTGCCGAGGAAATGCAGCGATCGCATGGCATGATGCTCGTGACCGGGCCCACGGGATCCGGAAAAACCACCACGCTTTACGCCGTGCTCCAGCTTCTCAACCGCCCCGGCGTGAACATTTCGACGATTGAAGACCCGGCAGAGTACACGATACCTCGCGTGAACCAGACACAGGTGAATGTGCAGGCCGGCATGACGTTTGCCACCGGCCTGCGGGCCTTTCTCCGTCAGGACCCCGATATTCTTATGGTGGGCGAGATTCGCGATACCGAAACGACAGAACTTGCGATCCAC
>MHSZ01000014.1:5736-7897 GCA_001824745.1 Candidatus Terrybacteria bacterium RIFCSPLOWO2_01_FULL_58_14
CACTCAACGTGATCATCGCCCAGCGACTCGTGCGGAAGGTGTGCGAGCATTGCGTGACGTCGCGCGCCCCCACGGCAGCCGAAGACCAGGCCCTCCGAGAACAGCTGCGTCTCCTCGACATTCCGCGTAAACTCGTAATGCCCAAGTTTCTTTATCGCGGTTCCGGGTGCGCGTCGTGCGGCGGCACGGGGTATCAGGGGAGGACCGTCATTTTCGAGATTCTCCCGGTGAGCGAAGCGATTCGCGCGCTTATTTTGGAGAACGCATCGGTCGCGAAGATTCGCGCCACCGCCTTCCAGGAGGGCATGATTACGATGTTTGAAGACGGCGTGGAGAAAGCCGAGCGCGGCGTCACGACGCTGGAAGAAGTCCTCCGCGTGGTCCGAGAATAACCAGAACATAATCCTAATCCCCGAATTCATCCGAATGCTCCGAATACGATATTCGCGGCATTCGGATCGCGCCGTATTCGGATTATCGGATAGGACGCCGCATGCTGAAAGCATCCCTTCGGGATTCGGATTATCGTTGAGATATGCCCATCTTCGCCTGGGAAGCTGTTACGAAAGAAGGGGCGCGGCGCACAGGAGAGCTTGAGGCGCCGAGCCGCCAGTCCGTACTCCAGACATTGGAGCGGCAGCAGCTGTTTCCGGTGCGCGTGCAAGTGCGCGGCGCTGCAGTACCGCGTCCGTTGTTTCGTTTGCGGGGACGCAGCATCAGCGCAGTGGAGAAAACACTTCTCTGCCAGCACTTGGCAGTGATGATCCGCGCCGGTATCTCCATGAACCCGGCGCTTGAGATGCTTATTGCGGACGCGGAGAACCCCGCACTCCGGCAGTTTCTCAAGGATGCACAAGATGCGATTCGGCGAGGGCAGCCGCTGTGGTCGGCCTTCGCCGCGTACGGGAATGCGTTTCCTTCCTATTTCGTTGGACTGGTGCGGGCAGGGGAATCATCGGGGCAGCTTGCCGCTGCGTTTGATCAGGCGGCTACACAGCTCACCCGCGAGTTTCAAAGTCAACGCAAAGCGATCGCGGCGTTGTTATACCCCGCGATCCTCATGAGCGTGAGCACGCTGCTCATTCTCTTTTTGTTGTTTTTCGCGATCCCGCGGATTGCCGAAACCATTACTTCGCTTGAAGTGGAGCTCCCGCTCTTTTCGCGGATCGTATTTGGAACCAGTGCTCTCGTGACGGCTCAGCCCATCGCGACATTCCTTTTCGTGCTGTTCGTTTTTGCCGCGGCGGCGTTCTCGGCATTGTCGCGGCCCGGCAGGGCGGTTGCAGCGCAGGCCTTTTGGCGTTTTCCGATATCCCGGAGCTTTCTGAAGAAGTTTGCCATTGCGCGCTTTGCTCGCACACTCGGCGCTTTATTGAAAGCGGGATTGCCGGCAGTGGAGGCGCTGGAGATTACCGCGGGATCCGTGGGCGTGGATGCGGTGCGTCTTTCCGTGCTCGATGCGCGAGAACGCATCCGCCGCGGTTCGAGTTTCACCGGCGCTTTCAGGGGGCACTCCGAATACTTCCCGAATCTCCTCACCGGCATGATGGCGGTTGGCGAGCAGTCCGGACAGCTGCCGGACCTTCTGCTTACCGTGAGTAGATTTTTTGAAGAGGATGCGGATCGGGCGCTGCAGACCATGGTGGCGCTTATTGAGCCGCTCATGCTGCTCGTGATGGGAACGATGGTGGGAGCTATCGCCCTTTCGGTTATCCTCCCGATCTATCAACTCGTCTCGGCGATTCAATAGCTTTCTCGTATGCTTTTCGTTCCCCACCCCTCAATCCTCACTACTCAATCCTCAATTCTCGTTTCTCGTCGCGGCTTCACCCTGCTGGAGTTAATGATCGCGGTGGCGATTTTCGCGGTGATCGCGGTTGTCGCGATTCTCTCGTGGTCGGGTTATCAGCGCACGCAGGGGCTTGAGGCAACATCCCAGGGTCTTGCGGATCTTCTTCGTGAAGCGCAGGGGAATGCCCTAAACAGGGTGAGTGACATCGCGTGGTGTGTGCGCGTCACGAACGTTGCGGGTTCGAGTTCCTCGTACGCGGAACTTTACGCGAGTAGCGATTGCTCCGGGGCCTCACAGCGGAGGGTAACGTTTTCCTCCACAGTCGAGTTCTCCGACCCCGCCGACGGCCAAACAAAGAACATCGCGTTC
>MHSZ01000014.1:7984-9348 GCA_001824745.1 Candidatus Terrybacteria bacterium RIFCSPLOWO2_01_FULL_58_14
CGATTTCCTCAACGGCGTCCTTTTTGCGAGGCGAGTCGGTATAGGCGGAACTGGTTGCGGTAGCACTGATGTCGCTTGGTCATGCGAGGTTGTCGAGAGTGCAGGGAATAGTTTTGGTGTACTTGCGTTCTCGCCGGCTGGGCAGGCGTGGCTTACGTACCAGTACAATAGTTCAAGTGCGCTCAAGATCGCCCGCGAGGTTGGTAGTGGCGGTACGGGATGCGCTTCTCCAGCCTGGACCTGTGTGACCATAGATGACCCGGTGAATGATGTGGCCGGTTCGCCTTCGCTCGCGTTCGATTTTTCAGGTCTCGCGTGGATCGCTCATCGAGACGATACTGCGGCGTCCATAAAGGTGGCACGCGAGACATCGGGTACTCCGGCGTTGGGCGGATGCGCTGCAGGGTGGACGTGCGAGACGCTGATCGACGATGCCGTAGCGCAGTATTTTCAGCCCTCGATCGCGATTGATGCAGCCGGTGTGCCGTGGGTGGGATATAACGATAACAGCAGTAGCAGTAATCTCAAGATTGCCCGTTATGTTGGCTCCGGCGGTACCGGATGCACCTCATCTGCATGGACGTGTACAACGGTGGACGATCCCGTAAACGGCGTTGCTCAATATCTTTCCCTCAGCTTTGATTCCGGAGGAACCGCATGGATCGCGTATAACGATACGACAGCCGGCGCATTCAAAATAGCGCGCTATGTTGGTTCCGGCGGCACGGGCTGCGGAGGCTCTACGGCCTGGACGTGTACAACGGTGGACGATCCCGTGAACACCGTTGCGGGGAGAGGGGTTGATATCGATATGGATTTTGGAGGCAATCCGTGGATTGCGTATAACGATACGCCCGGCAATGCGCTGAAGATTGCGCGATATACTCCAGGGTTAGGGGCCGGATGTGCGCCGGTTTCGCCGGATTGGAGCTGTGAAGTGGTGGAGGCGCAAGACGACGGAGGATGGAATCCTTCCATTGCGAGAAGCCCCTTTGAAGAAATCGCGTTTTTCCTTGCGGCAAATCCAACAAGTGTGCGTATTCTCCGGGTGGGTGAAGAGGGCGGCATTGTGATAGAGTAGAAGCGTTCATGGGGCTTCAGAGGCAAAAAAACAAGTCAATCGGTCGCCAGGGAGGCCAAGTGCTTGTGGAGGCGCTCATCGCTGTCACGGTTATCGCCACCCTTGCCGCGACGATTGGCGCGCTCATTGCGGTGACACAGAGCAACCAGCTCTCCTCAAGCCGAAGAAACACGGCTTCGGGCTTTGCGGCGGAGGCATTCGCCGCCGTACGCGCGATTGCGGATGGCGATGACGCAACCTCGCAAGGATACAACCGCATTTGGTGTCCGCCGGTAGGCACCAT
>MHSZ01000014.1:9367-13807 GCA_001824745.1 Candidatus Terrybacteria bacterium RIFCSPLOWO2_01_FULL_58_14
ACGGGTCCGGCGATATCGAAGCGGTGTACAGCGGGGCGAATGATGACCCTGCAACGCAGAAAGTGACGGTGACGATAACCGCGCCGCAGATGTCCAACTTTGTGGTTTCGGAGTACGTGACGCGTTCGCGCAACGTCGCGTCTACGCAGACCGATTGGGTGAGCGGCGTGGATGCCAGCCCCACAACTCCCGTGACGGCGTTCGGCAAAACATATTACGCGCCGGCGACGAATATCGTGAATGGCACTGCGGGTCAGATTACTCTTACCGGCGGAGCGCCGTATGCGGCAACGGGCTCGCTCGATTCTCTTATTCTCGATACGCAGACCTCCAATGGCGCGGGTCTCAATGCGCTTCAGTGGCAGGGGACATTGCCGACCCTGGGCTCCGTGACGTACGAACTCAATAACTACGCGTATAATCCCCAGACCGGCCTTATCGGCTTCAACTGCGAACTCATTCCTCCCGGCGACTGTGCGGGCGCGTCTGGACAGTGGGCGGTGACGGTCGACGATACTACGGGTATTTATAGCGGGTGGGCGTGGTCGGATACCGTTGGTTGGATCTCTTTTAACTGTGCCGGTGATTCCGGATGTAATCCCGCAACCGAGGATTACAAGGTATCCGAGCCCGTGGGCTCCGGTGTCAAGAACGTGACGGGGTGGGCATGGTCGGACAACATCGGTTGGGTCGCGATGGCGTGCGATTCTGTCGGCATTAGTCAATGCGGTGTCAACTGGGACAACGGGGCGGGAGGAGACGGGACGCCGAGTAACGATAGCGTATGGGTGGACGCAGGCGGTTCGTATCGTGGTTGGGCATGGTCGGACACCGTGGGGTGGATTTCATTCGACTGCATGGGCCTTGCTTCTCCCTATGATTGCTTGTCGAACTCGAACTATCGTGTTGTGCGGAGCGCTGCCGGCGGTTCCACGCGCGTGCGGATATGGATTGCAAGCTCCAATAACGTTGCAGGCCCGTGGGACTTCCTCGGAGCGGGGACATGTTTGAGCGGCGGCACTGCTTACGAGCCGCAGCCGGGCGTACCGGTCCAGGTCGGCTGCTTCACTCAGCACTGGAATAAGCGCTATTTCCGATATCGCGTGGAGCTCTGTTCGTCTCCTGATTGCAGTAGCGCGGGAACCTTGACGCCCACGGTCCAGGACGTAACGGTGAACTGGTCCCGTTAGAACGGGTTGTGGATACCCTATGGCACATATGCTAAAGTGAAGATAGCGTTATGCTACAGCGACTTCGGGCCATTCTCCCCGTCGTGCTTCTGTGTCTCGTGCTCGGGTTCGGGCTCGGGATGGTGGTGCGCGCATGGACAGGTCCCGGTGGGGCACCGCCGACCGGGAACCCGGCTGGCGGCGTGACCGGCAGCGGTACCGCGACCCGCGCCGCTTTCTGGGCTACAGGATCGAGTTTGGGCTCGAACGCGAACTTCTATTGGGACAACACGAATAGCCGTCTCGGCATTGGCCTCACCAATCCCGCAACTCCGATTGAGGTTGCGTCGGGAAATGTCCGCGTCCGCGGCAGCGGCGACCGAATCCTCATCGCCTCCAATAGCGCCCTCGCCGGCAACAAGGCGCTGTCGCTGTTCGCCGGAGGTGCGGAAGCATCGCTCCAATACGACAGTTCGGGAAGTTTCCAAATCATCTCCAATACGAAAGCGCTTATCGAGGCAGGCACCTTCGCCGGCACCACGCGTCTCCTCATCGATAGTTCCGGTAATGTCGGCATCGGCGGCACGTCCAGCCCCGAGGGCTTACAGGTGAATCTCGCAGCGAGCGAGACCGCTCGCGGAGCAGACAACGTGCGGTTTGGCGTGCTCAGTGGAACGCCGCGGGTAATCCTTGAAGACAGCGGATTCACGCAGTGGCTCGTTGATAATTCTGGAGGCGTCCTTCGTTTCTTCAATCCCGGAACTGTTCGCATGTCGCTTACGACCGCGGGACGACTCGATGTGACCGGTGATATCAGCTGGGGCGGCACGCTCCAGGGAGGCACAGTGCCGTGGGCACGTCTTGGTTCGTTCCCTGCAGGCTGTGGCGCGGGTTTCGCAGTGCAGGTGATCGGCACGACACCCACATGCATCGCTGTTGGCGGTGCCGGCGGCACCCCGGGCGGTTCCAACACCCACGTGCAGTACAATAATTCCGGCGCCTTCGGCGGCGATGCCGGCTTTACTTACGGGGCCGGTGGCAATGACCTCTCTTTAGGAGGGGGTGGATCGCAGGCCGGCAATTTCGTTATCAAAAACTCCGTAGGAACCACAACGGTGTCGCTGAATTCTGATACGAACTCCTGGTTTAATTCCGGTAATTTTAGCATCGGCACCAGCAGTGTGGGCCAGAAACTCTACGTCGTCGGCAACGTCCAAGTCGACGACGGCGGGAGCGGGAACGGCATCATGCTTCAGGGAGCAGATCGCCCACTTATCACGCGCAACTGGGATACGTTTACAAGCGGAGGATACGCTGGAGTAGGGAGATGGGGATTGTTTATGGAGCCCTCTACGCTCACGCTCGGCATCCCGAACGTTGGCGGACCGACGTTTCAAGTGAAGGCATTCAATGCGAACTCCAGCTCAGTGAATCTTCTGACGGTGAACACTTCGGGGCGTTTGGACATTGCTGGCGACGCCTACATTGCGGGTTCGCAGGTTTGTCGAGCTAACGGGACGGGATGTCCTGGGGGTGGCAGCGTGAGCGGTTCTGGAACCACAAACACCCTTCCGAAATGGACAGGCAGCACGGCCCTTGGTAACAGTCAAATGACTGATGACGGCACGTGGGTGCGCATGGGCGGCACGCTGCAATTCTCGCCAGGAGGAGGAGATGTTTACATCGGTGGAGGCTCGCAGGACGGAAACCTCTTCGTGCGGAACTCTAGTAGCACGACTAAGGTGGATATTGATGGGTTTAGGGCCACCATGAAATTTTATAGTAGTTCCGCTAATGGGGACGACGGCGTGATCGGCACGGCACCCTATGATTCGGGACTGAATATCGTCGGCATCAACACCGGCGCCGGCTATAGGCAGATTCGTTTCTGGGGCTCGCTTATCCAAAATGAGACCCCGGCAGCGAACTCGCTCGGTACCACGACCATTAACGGTCAATCGGTCTGTCTCGCAAATGGCACAAACTGTCCGACGCGAACGACCGCGACGTGTACCTCTGCAACGGTAAATGATCCAAATTGCCAGGCGTGGTGTCCCAGCGGGACTGCGATCGGCGGAGGCATTGGGAGTGCTGCTACTACGGATTCCGTAACTGCCGTGGCGAGCAATCCCGTAACGGGGCCCAATGGTTGGAACTGCGGCCTTACTCGAAGCGGTACCAGCACGACTTTCGTGACGTGCTATGTGATATGTCAACTGCCTTAGCGCAGGAGGCGGTGCGCGGAAAAACTTTCAACATCCTTATGGTTTCAAGAAATACGCAGATTTTCACCATTGCAGGCGCGATCTTTTTGCTTTTCCTTGGCGCTCTTGTTGTTCTCTTGTTCCAGCAGCAGCGTCTTTCCCGAGAACTTGCGCAGATTTCTGAAAATCGACAGGGCGCCACTTCAGTTTCGCCCGTCTCACCGGCTTCGCCCCCTCAGACGGGGCCCATCTACGGAGACATTGGGTTTCAGGGGGAGGTAAACGCGGACCAGTCGTTCGTTTTCAAGGATTGGAATGGGGGAGATGAAATCAAGGCAGTGGAGGTTTTTGCCTCTGCGGGACCAACGGGCGGAACAAGTATTTTTAAGATTGCGTCCGATACCACGCCTTTGCCGAAACCTTACCCCTTGGGTACAATACCCAACGGGTTTCAGCTTGTTTCGGGAGAATCTTTTTCGCGATTGGAGCCGGGGAAGTATCGCGTAGAGATAACTGCAGTACAGCAAACTCTTGAGGTGATCGTTTTCCATTATCTAAACTTTTAGGATGCACCATATGGCCAAATTCTCAAAAAAACATATTTTCATTTTTCTCGTACTCGCGTTCATCGTGGTCGTGTTGGCACTCGTCTTCTCGCGCGCTCCGTTGTTTGCCGGTACGCCGCGCTACGCCGCGGTCTACCTCGATACCGGCGATCTTTACTTCGGGAAACTCACGCTCCTCCCGAAGTTCACGCTCACGGACGCATGGCTCATTCAGCCGGGCCCTGAAGAGGGGACAACCTCGATTGCCCGTTTCTCGGACGCGGCATGGAAACCGGCCGGAGTCATCAACTTCGAGCGCGACCACGTGGTCTTCTGGGCGCCGATCGCCGAAGGAAGCCAGATGATCGACGCGATCGAGGGCCGTATCCAGCAGCCACCGGCAGGAAGTGCCGCGCCCAGCGGAAACGGCCTCACCCCGAACTTGGATGATTCTTCACCAACGATCCCCGAAGAGGAGTGAGTGGTCCTGACTTTTGGTTTCGGCCCGCAACACGGTTGCGG
>MHSZ01000014.1:13824-18212 GCA_001824745.1 Candidatus Terrybacteria bacterium RIFCSPLOWO2_01_FULL_58_14
CATGGTACGCGTCCTCATTGTTCTTGCACTAGGCCTGGGTCTTGGCATTGGCGTGCGCGCCTGGACTGGCCCTGGGGCAGCACCCCCCAACGGCAACCCGGGGTTTGGGTGGACGGATGGTGGTACGTCGGTATATCTCACGACCAGCGGCGACAGTGTAGGTATCGGCACTACCGGCCCGGGACAGAAGCTCGACGTGGTGGGTCACATCCGGGCGCTCGGCAGTGGAGACAAGGCGTTTATCTCCTCTAACAGCAGCGCGGGCGGAAAGGCGCTTTCCCTGTTCGCGGGCAGCGCGGAGTCATCCCTTCACTATGATAGCAACGGTACCTTTCAGATCATTTCGAATACGAAGACGAATATCCAAAACGCGACGTTCGCCGGCACCACTCGTTTCCTCATCGATACCTCCGGCAACGTCGGCATCGCGACCACTCCTGGCGTGAGATTAGACGTGAGCGGTACGATCCGCGGCACCGACCTTACCTGTACGGACTGCTTGAACGCTGGCGATATTGCTGCCGATGCGATCGGCTCATCCGAGCTTGCCGTAAGCGGCGTGACCTTGGGCACCTATGGGAATGCAACCAACGTGCCGCAGATCACGATAGATTCTGATGGGCGTATCACGGCGGCATCGAACGTCGGCATTACCGGCGGCAGCGGCAGCCCCGGCGGTGCCAACACCAATGTGCAGTTCAACAACGCCGGCGCTTTCGGCGGCAGCGCCAACTTCTTCTGGGACAACACGAACAGCCGATTGGGGATTACAGGCGAACTTACCATGGGGAACTACGAAACCGGCGCGGCGTTTGATATCGGAAGTATCGCCGTGAACTATCCTGGGAATAACAATCTCAGCTGGCCGGGAGGTTTTGCCACCAATATAGTACTCTCCGGGTTGGACGCGACTACTATCTCTTTCCATGATAGCGGAGCAACCTTGGGGAGCCTGGGCCACCAAGCGAATAACTTCTGGTTTGACGGAGCGGGTGGCTGGGGGCCGGTGAGCTTAGGAATAAATACGAGAACACCCGCTGCAGCACTTCATGTTGTAGGAGGCGCTCGTATCACAGGAATTCCGAATTGCGATACGATCGACACTAACGCATCCGGGGATTTGGTGTGTGGCACTGATGCGACGGGAGCAGGCGGCATCACGGGTTCCGGGACTACGAACACTCTCCCGAAATGGACAGGAGCGACGTCGCTCGGCAACAGCCAAGTGACGGATGACGGCACCACGGTGCGTATGGGCGGTCTGGACGTGAATGGAGTGACCCGATTTGGTGCCGCAAACGTCCTGGATAGTTGGATTCCCTATGGGGACGGCAATGTTTATCTGACGGCAGAGCCGAACATCTACTTCAGAAGGGGTTCGGCAGGAGGATGGACGACGGCAGCACAGATCACCACGAACCCCCCTGACATGTACGTGAATGGGCAGCGGGTGTGTCGAAAGGATGGTACTGGCTGCCCGAACGTGACGTGGGTCGGCGACACATCGGCCTCTTCGCGTACCTGGGCTGGGGCCCTATGCCCGCTCAACTATTCCGCAACGGGTGGAGAAATTACGACTGGCGACACGAGCGGCTTGACGATACGCGAATTCAATCAATACGTCGTAGGCAGTCAGGTGGGGTGGCAGTGCCGTATCGCTGCCGCGCGAGTGTTCAGCTGTTATAGCCGGTGCATTCCTTCGAACTAATGTCATAGCGATTGAGCGCGCATCATTTTATGGATAAGCAGCCATATCGTCTTCCTATCCTCGGCGGCATTATCGCGTTTCTGCTCATCGCGATGGCGTTTCTTTATATCCAGCAGCAGCGCCTTCAGCGAACACTCACTGAATTTGCCGCACAGAGGAGTGGTAGTACCGGGGGAGAGGCCGCGACGCCCTCACCGGGACCCGTGCCACAAGGTCCTTTGTATGGAGACATCGGTCTCCGAGGCGAGTGGCGCGACCCTTCCAGCTATGCACTGACGGAGTGGAACGCCGAGGATCGGATCATCGGGGTTGAGATTTTTTCACTCACCTCACTTGAGGATCTCGAAGGGAGTTTACTTTTTCAGATTGCAGCGGAAGAGAACGCTGCGCTTCCTAAGCCCTATGTACTTGGGGCGGTGCCCGATGGATTTCTTCTCATCGCGGGCACGCCGTTATCGGACCTTCCCTCCGGAAGATATCGTTATGAAGTTACCGCACTGCAAGAGGGATCTAATGTGAAGGTGTTGAGCTATCTAGAGGTCGGCGAATAATCATTTTTGCTTCTCTCTCTTCACTTTTCGTTTCTTCCTCTTCGCTTCTCGCTTTTCACTCTTCGCTTTACGGGGGGCGGAGTTTTCTTTAGGATGGAGGGCGTGAGTAGGGTGGCGCCGTGGTTCATCGGAAACCGTCAAGCCATTGAGGGCCTAGAGCGGGCGCTTGTTCCCGGGCATCGTGCGCGAGGAGCTCACGCGTTTCTTTTCTTCGGACCCGAGGAGGTAGGGAAGTGCCGCATCGCGTTGACGTTGACGCGCACCCTTTTAGATCAAGTGGACGAACCCGGAGAACCGGAGGAGGGCTTCGCGCACCCTGATTTTTTGGTCGTAGCTGCGGCTGGCGACGCGGGGAAGCGCCCCCTTATCGGTATCGAGCAGGCGCGGATGGTGCGGAGCTTTCTCGCCTCAACACCTTTCACCGCGGCGCGGAAAGTGGTGCTGATCGACGGCGCGGAATATTTCAGCGTCGAAGCCGCAAATGCCCTTCTCAAAACGCTCGAAGAACCCCCGGACGAGAGCGTGCTCTTTCTCATCGCGCATGAGACGGCGCGGGTATTGCCGACGATTCGGTCGCGCACGCTGTCGGTGCGCTTCGCGCTTGTATCGGATGAGGAGCTCCGATTGGGTCTTATTGCCCGCGGTTATTCTCGCGATGCCGCCGATGAAGCCGTATCTCTTGCAGACGGAAAGCCCGGCCGCGCGCTACGGCTCTTGGGTGATGCCGCAGCACTGGTGACGTTCCGCCGGCGGCGCGAGGCCGTACTCAAACTGCTTTCTGCGTCCCGACTTGAGCGTTTCGCGTTTGTTGCGCGGGCAGCCAAGACGGACTCGACGGCGTTCCGTCTTCTCCCGCAATGGTGGATGCCGGTACTGCGGAATATCATTTCGACAGGGGTGGCGGAAAAGCGGCGTCGTGCCGTGCTTATGCTACGCGGTCTTTTTGAGGCAGATCGACTGCTCTCGACGACGAACGCCAATCCAGAACTGATTCTGGAAACGGCCTTGATGAATGGTGCGTCATCCTCAATCCTGAATTCTCAATCCTGAATTCTCGTATGCGTATCGCTTTTCTCATCCTTCTTGTTGCCCTTGGCATAGGCCTTGCCGTGACCTTCGTGCGTTTTCTCGTCGGCGCGGTCGGTGACGGCGATGCAGGGCGATCTTTTGGCGCCGGGACCGATGGCGGCGTTTATGTCTCCAACGACGGCGGAGAGGTTTTCGCACAGCACACGCAAGCGGGAGACCGAGATTTTTCCCGTTTTGATATCCTTGCCCTTGTCGAGGACTCGCAGCGTCTGGGACGATGGTGGATCGCAACAGAGGGCGCCGGTCTCTACCGGTCCGATGACGCTGCAAGCACCTGGACGCTTGTGGGAGAGGGTCTCGAACGGGCGACTGTGCGCTCTGTGGCGCTTGCGGGCGGCAGCACGCTTTTGGTGAGCGTGGACTCCGGGGATCGCGGGCGCGTGTGGAAATCATTTGATGATGGCGCGACGTTTCGCGAAACCTATAGCGCCGCACGCGAGGGCGTCTGGGTGAATACGCTTGCAGTACCCGCGCAAGACGCGACGCGAGTGCTCGCCGGCCTAAGCGACGGGCTGCTCGTGGGATCCTCGGACGGCGGAGAATCGTGGACGAAGCTGACACAGTTTTCCGCCGAGGTGCGTGCGATTCGTTTTGCTCCCTCGGACCCCGCTGTGGTCTACGCGCTTACCGAAGGGCAGGGTATGGTCCGTTCTCGCGATCGCGGGCAAACGTGGGAAGATTTAGCGCAGTTGTTCAATGTTCCCGATGCGGGAACAGAGGGGAAGGCCCTCTCGCAGTTCTCACGGGGAAGAGACGTATTCGCAATCGCCGTGCATCCCTATGATGCGCAACAACTTTTGCTTGCGACCGCCGCCGGGCTCCTCCGCTCCTCGGATGGCGGTACCCGTTTTGTGGAACTTCCTGTACCCCTGCGCCCCGGCGCTCTGCCGGTGCGGGCGGCTGCATTTTTGCCGACCAACCCTTCGGTGCTGTACGCCACGGCCGGCGACGGCCTCTATACATCATTTGACGGAGGAGTGAACTTTCGCGTGACGCGTTTTTCTATCTCACCGAAACTTACGATTGTTGCGTCAAGCGCC
>MHSZ01000014.1:18405-18826 GCA_001824745.1 Candidatus Terrybacteria bacterium RIFCSPLOWO2_01_FULL_58_14
TTCCATTACGGTGCCGGAGGCAAAGACGATTGCAGTGACGCCTTGGGATATAACTGCAGTTGCAGCGGTCGGAAAGGCGTTGGAGCAGGCGGATCTTGGCGCGATGCCGTCGATTCATGGCGAGGTGATCCATATCACGTTGCCGCCGCTGACCCAGGATCGGCGAACACAGCTCCTTCGATTGGTCGGCAAGACAGTCGAGGAGGGAAGAATTGCGCTTCGCCGCGAACGCGAGGAAGCCATTGAGGGACTCAAGGTGCGGGAACGAGCGGGGGAGATTTCTGAAGACGCGCTTTTTCGGGGCAAAGAGCAGGTAGAGGAAGCGGTGAAGCGCGCGAACGAGAAGCTTGAGGAACTGCGCGTGCAAAAGGAACAGGAACTCGAAACTGTCTAGTATTTATACTCGAGCTTGGTGAATATC
>MHSZ01000014.1:18848-26106 GCA_001824745.1 Candidatus Terrybacteria bacterium RIFCSPLOWO2_01_FULL_58_14
TGTCCGCGCCGCTCCGGCAAACGAAGAATCGAGATAATCGGCATTATTCATAAACGTATGCTCACCGTACTGCTTTTCATCGTCATTCTCGGCATTCTCGTCCTCGCGCATGAAGGGGGGCATTTTCTTGCGGCAAAACTCAACGGCGTGCGCGTCCATGAGTTTGGGTTCGGTTTTCCGCCGCGTTTATGGGCTCGCCGCCACGGGGAAACGGAATACTCCGTGAACCTCTTACCGCTTGGAGGGTTCGTGCGTATTGCTGGAGAAGACGGAAGGGACGAAGGGACCGAGCGCGGAAGGAGCTTTAGCGAGAAGCCGTTCCTCGCGAAATTCGTCATGCTGGGGGCCGGCGTTGCGGTGAACTGGATGATTGCAGCGTTCTTGCTCGGTACCCTCCAGATTTTCGGCGCGCCCATCGCCGTCTCCGATGCCGAGAATATTGCCGCGAATGTGACGGTGTCCGCCGTTGCCCCCGCATCGCCCGCGGCATCGGCGGGCCTTCTTGCGGGGGACACGATTATCGGCCTTGCTGCAGAGGACGGGTCGGCAGTGCCCGCCACTATTCGCGAGGTGCAAAAGTTTCTTTCTATCCATGCGGGCAAAGAGGTGCGTCTGACGTTACGGCGGGGCGAAGATGAGCCGCGGACGCTTTCCGCGGTACCCCGGACACAACCTCCGGAAGGAGAAGGGCCGCTCGGGGTGGCGCTTGTTCGGGTGGCAAAGGTGAGTCACCCCTGGTACGAAGCGCCGTTCAGAGGAGTATTCGTTGCCGCATCTCTGAGCATCGCCGTGGTTCAAGGGCTCGGGGATATGGTCGGCAGCCTTCTTGCCGACGGCCGGCTTGCGGAAGGGATTACCGGACCAGTCGGCATCGCGGTCGCGACCGGGCAGGTGCAAACGCTCGGTTTTGGGGCGCTTCTCGCCTTCATCGCCGTGCTTTCTCTGAACCTTGCGGTACTCAACGCGATTCCTTTCCCGGCGCTCGATGGAGGGCGCGTGGCGATTGCGGCACTCGAGGGTTTATTCCGCCGTCCATTCCCTCTTCGGGTTGTCGCATGGTTTCATGCGGCGGGCTTCACCGCGCTTATGGCGATTGTCCTTCTCATTACATATCGAGACGTTCGGAATCTTCTCTAAGCTGTGCTGCGAACGTGCGAACTCCGCCACCCCAAGCTCACTGTTATGGTACGGCAATCAGAACTTTTTCTTCCATTGCGGCGCGAAGATCCTCGCGGAGAGGAGTTTGCAAACGCCAAATTGCTGCTGCGCGGCGGGTATATCGATAAGCTTTCTTCGGGCGTCTTCACCATGTTACCGCTCGGTTTTATGGTGTTGCGGCGCATCGAGCAGATTGTTCGGGAAGGGATGGAACGCCTCCACGCTCAAGAGTTTTCTATGCCGGCGCTGCAAACGCCGGCGATTTGGGAAGAAACGGGGCGGTGGGCGACGCTTCCTCCGGAGATGTTCCAGTTTTCCGATCGCAGCGATCGTCCGGTGGGCCTTGCGATGACGCACGAAGAAGTGATTTTTGACCTTGTTCGGCGGACCGTACGCTCGGCGCATGAGCTGCCGATTTCCCTCTATCAGTTTCAGACGAAATTCCGGGATGAACCGCGGCCGAAATCCGGCCTCATCCGGGGACGGGAGTTTCTTATGAAAGATCTCTATAGTTTTCATGCCTCGCCAGAAGATCTTGAAACGTATTACCGCGCCGTGATGGATGAGTATCGGACGATTTTTGCGCAGTGCGGACTTGAGGCGATTGTCGTGGAGGCGTCCGGGGGCATCTTCACCAAAAATCCCTCGCATGAGTTTCAGATTATCGCGAGTTCCGGCGAGGACCGTATTATCCTCTGTGAGCGCGGTGATTTTGCGCAGAATAGCGAGATTGCAAGCGCCGCCAGCCCCTGTCCCAAGTGCGGAGGCGCGCTCCGCGAGGAGCGGTCTGTGGAAGTGGGGAACACTTTCCGTTTTTATGATAAGTACGCAAACGACATGCGAGGATACGTGCAGGGCGCTTCCGGCGAAAAGCTCCCGATTCTACTCGCCTCTTATGGCATCGGGATCGGGCGGCTCATGGCGACGATTGTAGAAGCGCGCCACGACGAAAAGGGCATCGTGTGGCCCGATCGCGTAGCACCTTTCGCCGTACATCTCCTTGTACTCGGGAGCCACGAGGGGCTTTTTCGCGAAGCCGAGCGCCTCGGGAACGCTTTACAAGATAAGGGTATTGCGGTACTCTATGATGACCGCGTGAACGTGAGTGCAGGTGAAAAACTGGCGACGGCAGACCTCCTCGGTATGCCGCAGCGCGTGGTGGTGAGCTCAAAGACCTTCGCGTCCGGAAAAGCAGAGTTGAAGCGGCGGGACGAGAGCGAGGCGCGTCTCGTTGCCACCCAAGAGATTATCGAGATTATCTTACTCACTACGAATACGAATCATACGAACATACGAATAGCGCCATCGGTGTAAGATTCGTAAATTCGTAACATTGGTATTCGTAGTATCGTATGCGGATTCCATTCCGGAGCCCCTTTGCGGTCGATATCGCTATTGATCTTGGTACGGCCAATACGCTCGTGTATGTGCGCGGGCGCGGCATCGTGGTGAACGAACCTTCCGTGGTTGCGCTCAACACGAAGACGGGGAAAATGCTCGCGATCGGCAATGAAGCAAAGAAGATGGTGGGCCGCACGCCGGCCCATATTGTTGCGGTGAAACCTCTGATTCAGGGCGTCATCTCCGACTTTGAAGTCACCGAAGAGATGCTTCGTTATTTCTTCTCTCAGGTCAGTGGCGGCAGGACGCTGTGGCGTAGGCCGCGTGTCGTGATCGGTATTCCGTCCGGTGTCACCGAAGTGGAGAAGCGGGCGGTGGAGGACGCAGCGCGCAACGCTGGAGCCAGCGATGTGTATCTCATCGAGGAGCCGATGGCTGCGGCGATCGGTGCGCGTTTACCCGTGCAAGACGCCGCAGGGTCTATGGTGGTGGATATCGGCGGCGGCACGACGGAAATCGCGGTGATTTCGCTCGGCGGCATTGTCGCGGCGCGATCGCTCCGCATCGCGGGTGATCGCCTCACCGAGGATATCCGTCATTTTTCTCAGGAGGAGTGCAAGCTTCTTTTAGGAGAGCGAACTGCGGAAGAGATTAAGTTTACCGTAGGGTCCGCGTTTACGCTTCCCGAGCGTCTCGAGGCGCCTATGCGCGGCCGCGATCTCGTGACCGGTCTCCCGCGCGAGGTGAACGTGAACGACGAACAGATTCGGCGCGCGATGCTCCGGAGCTTGGCAGCTATTGCCCAGGCGGCGCGCGATGTCATCGAAGAAACACCGCCAGAACTCGTTGCGGATATTATGGCACGCGGGATTGTGCTTGCCGGCGGGGGAGCACTTCTGCGCGGACTAGATCAGATGTTGGCACAGGAGACGATGATGCCTGTTTCCGTAGCGGATGATCCAATGACGATGGTCGTGCGGGGAGCAGGCATTGCGCTGGAAGAACTCCGGAACTTGAGCGAAGTGTTCGTTTCTGCCGATACTGCGCCGATGGGATTTCAGTAGGTTCATACGTTGTGCGATGGTGCAGAAAGGATTGAACGGGTGGGCGGCGCTGGGGGCTTTGGCGGTCGCCACAATTTTTTTTCATATTCAACCCGATGCGAGCGCGGTGCTCCGGGGTCCTGTGGTAGATGCGTTCGTACTGCCGTTCTTTGGCGTTTCGGATTCGATACTCAACTCCACAGATACTCTTGCGGAGAAAGGGGCTCGCATTGCCCTTTTAGAGGAAGAGAATGCTGCCCTGAAACGCGCGCAGGGTATTGCGGGGAGCAGCGAACGTGCGCGGCTTCTCACGCGCGTGTTGTGGTACGATCCGGATCCTGCGCGGCGGGCAGTGCGCATCGCGATTCCCGATGGCGCGGAGATTGCGGAGGGAGAAGCGGTGGTGGCGCCCGGCGACATCCTTGTCGGACAAGTGACGGCGGTGAGCGCCAAGAGTGCTGACGTACTCTTAATCGATGACCCAGATTTTACCCTCAGCGTTTCTTTAGGAGAAGAGATAGGGCTCGGCAAGGGCACCGGCCAAGGCGCGCTCACGATAGATTTCGTCCCCACTGAAGCGGTTTTTGAGCAGGGGATTGCTGTACGATCCGCCGGTCGCGAAGGGGCTATTCCGACGGGGATATTCATCGGGTGGCTCGCGGTTGGCCAAAAGGCGCCAGGCGAACCCTTCGCACTACTTCGTATCGTGCCCGCAGTGGACCTCGAAGCTTTGGGGATCGTGATGGTATTGCCCACCGGCGAGCCTTTCGCATTGCCATGATACCGCTTCCTTTTCTTTTTCTCCTCGTCGTCGGAACCGGGGCTTCGACTGCGTTGAGTATTCACGCAGCACCTTGGGTATGGCCCGTTCTTTTCCCGTTCCTTTTTCTGCTGCCCGGGCCAGCGCGGTGGGGAGTATTCGCCGCAGCGGGTTTTATGCTCGACGTATTCAGCGGGCACGTATTCGGCCTCGGCATCTTTGCCGCGCTGGGCGCTCTATGGTTCGGAGAGCGGCTTCGCATTTTACTCCGTTCTTCGATTGCGGCACGGTGCTTCGTGGGATTCTCTCTTGCTATGTTTGCTCCCGTCTTTCTCGTTCTCGCACGCGAAGTTTTTGCAGCGAGCCGAGGTTCTCTTGAGTGGTACGGCTCGTCTCTTTTTGTTTACGCGGCAGCCGCTTTCGTCGGGAGTGTCGGCGCCGCGTTTTTCACCGGGGAAGGCGGGATATTCCGGCGTTTGATGCGCCGATGAGTATGGAAGAACGTAACCCTCGTTTCTTTAGTCCGGAGGAGATCATCGCGGATTTCACGAGGCGCGAGGATCCCCGTGCGGGCGATACGCTGGAGGCGCCGATTCCGCGGCGTTCCATCGCTCTATTTCTTGTGATCGCCTTTTCGCTTTTTCTGTTATTCGCCTTCCGTGCTTTCTCTCTTACTGTTCTCCAGGGATCCGAGTTGTTGCGTGCGGCAGAGCGTTCCGGCGCTCGTACGTTTGCGATTTTGCCCTTGCGCGGAGCCATTCTTGACCGGAACGGCGAAGCGGTCGTGGAGAACGCGTCGACGTTGACACTCGTCTTTGATCCGCTTTCTGCGAACACCGCTTCCCTTCAGGTGCGGAACGAAACCTTCGCGCGCGCCGGCGCGATACTCGGTATCAACGCCGATGAACTCCAGTCACGCGCGGAATCTTTTTCGAATCAAGCTGAGGCGCGCGTGATTGTTTCCGAGTTGATGCGGGAAAAAGCAGTTGCGCTTGCGGCAGCAGATCTCCCGGACTTTCTGCGCGTGGAACCATCTTTCCAGAGGACATATCCTCGCGGCGGTGAGGCCTTCGCTTCAATCGTGGGGTATGTCGGCGATGTGACCGAAGAAGATGTTGAAACACAGGGCTTCAGTCCCCGCGAGATGATTGGAAAAGCCGGCGTCGAGCTTTCCTACGACGATGTGCTGCGCGGAGTGCCGGGGCAGCGTCGTGTGCTCGTGGATGCCCGCGGCAGCACGCGCGGTGAAGCGGTGATCCAGGCCCCGGTCGCCGGCAGTAATCTCCGGCTCACTATTGATGCCGGACTCACCGACGCGGCGGCTGCGGCATTGCAAGATGCGCTTCGACGGTCGGGAGCGCGCGGCGGTGCTTTGGTCGCGGTGGACCCTCGCAATGGAGCGGTGCGCGCACTCGTCTCGCTTCCCACGTACGATGCGGGAGCGGTGAGCCGGGGACTTTCCCTTGCCGAATACCAGCGGCTTACCGGCGATCCCCGCACGCCTTTTCTCAATCGAGCGATCGGCGGCCTCTATCCGTCCGGCTCCACCATCAAACCGTTCATCGGAGCGGCAGCCCTTGCCGAACGCGTGATCTCCCCGACGCGACGCATCGATGATACGCGCGGGCTCATTACCGTCACCTCGATATACGACCCGAACGTATCCTGGACGTTCCGGGACTGGAAGGCCCACGGCTATGTCAGCTTCATCGATGCCCTTGCGGTATCGGCCAACGTGTATTTCTACACCGTAGGGGGCGGCTATGGCGACATCGAAGGTCTCGGTCCCGAACGTATTGCGCGATATCTCTCCTCATTTGGGTTTGGCCGCACGCTCGGAATCGATTTGGCGGGCGAAGCCGAAGGGAGGATACCCAGCCCAGCGTGGAAGGAGGCAACGAAGGGGGAGCAATGGTTCGTTGGCGATACCTATAACCTCTCTATTGGCCAGGGCGACCTCGCGGTGACGCCTCTCCAGCTCGCTTCTGCCACCGCTGCAGTTGCCAATGGCGGGACTCTGTTTCAACCGTATGTACTCGACGCTGTCATGGGAGCGGATGGCACCGAGGTGCGCCGAGGTGAAACGAGGTCTCTGGGGGCGCTTCCGCTCACCGGGACGGATTTGGGGTGGGTGAAACGAGGCATGCGGGCGTCCGTGACTGCGTCTCAAGGAACAAATCGTGCGCTCGCCGATCTTCCATTGGCCGTTGCGGCCAAGACCGGTACGGCACAGTTCGGCAGCGAGGGAAAGACCCATGCGCTTGTGACGGCGTTTGCGCCCATGGAGAACCCCGAACTCGCGCTTGCAATAGTACTGGAGGGTGGAGGCGAAGGGACGGTGGCCACGCGCGTTGCCAGAGAGGTTCTCGCGTGGTACGCTGCCCATCGGGCAGATTAGCAGAATGGCAGATTGGTCGATTGGCGTAGAACAGTGATCGTCTTTTTTGCCAATATCTAATCTGCTAATAACTAATCTGCATCGTTCATGTCAAACTACGTCACCCGTGAAGGCCTCGAGCGGCTGAAGCGCGAATACGAAGAGCTCAAGACCACGAAGCGCCGCGAGCTTGCCGAGAAGCTCCAGCGCGCTATTTCCGCCGGCGATCTTTCCGAGAACGCTGATTATCAGGAGGCGAAAGAGGAACAGGCCTTCTTGGAAGGACGTATTGCTGAACTCGAAGAGGCCATTGCTTCTGCCGAAATCATCGAGGAACAGACAGGCGGCGCTTCCGCGATAGTGAAAGTCGGCTCCACGGTACTCGCGGAGCGCCGGGACAAAGGGGCTCATCGGAAGGGCGCGTTTATGATCGTAGGAACGGAGGAAACTTCTCCGGAGGAAGGGAAGATCTCTCACGTATCGCCGCTTGGGGCAGCGTTGATAGGAAAACGTATAGGTGACGAGGTGAAGATCATGACGCCGCAGGGAGCTGCGACGTGGCGCATTCTCGCGGTTCGA